>NZ_MKTO01000046.1:0-34706 GCF_001897665.1 Legionella sp. 39-23
TGCTTATTGTTGCCAAAGATGGGCAATTCGCTATAAGAAATAGTGCCCTTGTGTATTGTTCTTTTGGTCTTGGATTGCGAGTGAAAGAAATCGCCTCTCTCACTATTGCAGATGTAGCCGATTACAACTATCAATTACTCGAAGAGATTTGTTTGAAGCGTTCAATGACCAAAGGTGAAAAGCAACGTTACGCTTATCTTGCCAATGAGAAAATCCGCAAAGCACTCCAATCTCATCTCGATACATTGAAACATGTTGCACGAGACAAACCCTTATTTCAGACCCAACGTAAAAGTCGCTTTACGCCTAATAGTTTGCAAAAATGGTTCAAATCACTCTATGATAAGGCAGGAATCATTGGGGCAAGCTCCCATTCTGGTCGACGTACTTTCATTACCCGTTTAATTGAACAAGGCGCAGATATTAAAGCTGTCTCTCGTCTTGCGGGTCATGCCAACATTGTTACTACCGCAATTTATGTTGAAGATAATCCTGATCGCCTAAAACGCATTGCTAATTTGGCTATTTTCTAAATAATACCATGGGTTACCGTTTGCCTTGGCTGATCTTCCCTTTTAATATCGAATCCATCTATATTTAATGATTATTTAATATACAGACTTATTATAAACGCGTTTTAATAGCGCTTAATGAAACGACGTTTTTTATGTAACCAAAACCATTGGTTATAGTAAAAAAACCGCTTAAAACTAAAATATGGAAGTTAATTTTTTTACTTAGGTGAATAAAAATTGCACCTAAGTGATGCTTTGCTAAACTCTGTTCACTTAAACAAGAAATCATTCAAACAAGGTCACTTTAATAATTGCTTTTATCTATTTCTCTTTTCTAGCACCTGCTTAATTCTATTTATTTTTTTTAGATAAATCTTCTAACAAAATTTTTCCCTTTTGGGACAAGCGATATTTTTGCAATCTACTTTTAGGTTTATCTGGGATAGTGCGTTCGATTAACTCATCCCTAAGCAATTGATCAAGATAATTACGTTGAAAAGTTTCTCGATGCCTGATTCCTGCTACCTCTTGTAGCTCTATACTTTTCAGCTCACCTTTTAACTGACATGCTCTGAGCACTCGCTCAATCCATGGATCGACTTGTCCGGTAACTTGTCCGGTAACTTGTCCGGTAACTTGTCCGGTAACTTGTCCGGTCGTCGATGATAATTTACGCCAAATGGTTGTCTTGAATCCGTCTGAGATAGAAAATTCAGGCTCTGGCAGTCCAACCTCACGGCAACGACGGATCATATCGCCTGTACCAGTACCCATGCGCTCAATATATTTCGTTAGATACAAAGGTTCAGCAAGTAAAGGGTTCCTAGGAACAGAACCATGTGGATGACGTAATTTTTCTAAGGTTAATGAGGGAGGGAGTCCCCCTGGATTCCAAATTTCTAATCGATCTGCAAACAGCATAACCTGTACACTTCCATTACTATCGTAGTCACGATGAGCAACAGCATTCACAATCGCTTCTGCAACAACTTCCTGGGGAATTTCATAGGCAACAGGCACCTCCGCCCCTCCCTCCCTAGTTCCCACCCAAAGATTAATTTTGGACATTACAAAATCAATCGATTGATCGACCACTGAAAATAAGGTGCCTTTGTATACTTGATATGAGGGAATCGGTTTGGCTACTTCGGTGCCATGAAAATGAGCACATTTTACCTCGGATGACATAACAAACCGTTGTGGCTGTTTTCCAAAAAGTAACATTGCTGCATTTGTAGGTGTATCATCATCCAGCAAGTTCAAATGAGACAATAATTCAAAAGAGCTTGCATCGATAGACAATGGAAATCCACGCCCGCGTTTTGCTCGGCGTAAAAAAGTTGTTATTCCCTCTTCATCTAAGTCTAATAATGTTGCCCCTCTGCAAGGAGCAGCATCAAAAGGGCTATTTCTAATTAATTTTCGTTCTTCTAAATCATGTACTAGGGCAGCATAAACACCAGAAATAAGCTCGGCAATAGATTGATAACGCCTTCTGATTAACTCAGTTCCGACACGAGTAATAAGAACTTTCATTTTAGGGTGACGTTTACTTTCTTCATTGCCTTTTATGAAAATTAACCGGGTCTTATGCTCCTCGGAAGCCAGATTGTATTCTTCCTCAGTAGGAGAAATACCTTTTGCATTTTCATAGCCATAATCATAGCCAAAAAGGCCAATATAGATATCAGAAGCACGTACTTGCTCCAGATAAACTTGATCTGCTCTTTTATCATGGGCAGGCAATTCTTCGAATAAAAATGGATCAAAAAAACGACGCATTAATGGATCATTTTTTAACCAGTGGCATAACTCTAGACGATCTTCTTTAAATTCTTGTTGTACACTACTGATAAAAATACGCAATGGTCTCATCATTAATCCAAAAATTAAACACGCTCTTTTTTCTCATTAACAGGCTTAATTATCTTATAACCCACGAATATCACACAACGTTATCAACAGATTTTGTGGATAACTATTCTCTTTCGCTCATTAGATTAATCAACCAATCAACCTCGCTAGCAGAATTCACCTCAATAATCACTTTTCCTTTACCCTCGGCATTTACTTTTACAGAAACATTAGTTGTAAATTGTTGAGATAGATACCTACTCCACTCCTCACACTTGTCATGCGATGTAGTTAACGAAGAAGTCTTGTTATATTCTTCATTCCCTGATGACTTCAATCGGTTTGCTAGGGCTTCCGTGTCACGCACATTCAGCTGTTTTTCAATGACAGTACATGCAATCTGATATTGATGTTCTGGTGAAAGCTTCAAAAGCGATCGAGCATGTCCCATATCAATCTTACCCTCGTTTAACATCCCTATTACTCTAGAATCCAAAGTTAGTAAGCGAAGCGTATTAGTAACCGAAACCCTAGAGCGCCCTATCATTTGCGCTATGTCCTCATGAGTCATTTCAAACTCTTCACGAAAACGGTTTAATGCTAAAGCTTCTTCAATTGGGTTAAGATTTTCACGTTGAATATTTTCAATCAGTGAAAATGCAAGAGCCACATTGTCATCAACATTTCTAATAATAACAGGCACATAAGTTAATCCTGCTTTTTTTGCTGCTCGCCAACGTCTCTCACCAGCAATTATTTCATAATGTTCTTCTGCAATCTTTCTAACAATAAGTGGCTGGATAATCCCTTGGACTTTGATGGAGTTTGCAAGTTCATCTAAAATAGATTCATCAAATTGTTTTCTAGGCTGATATTTCCCAGAACTTAATAACTCAACGGCCAAATGCGTTATTGATTCACGAGATTTGGTTTCTCCATCCTGGAATGAATTGTCTAAGGCTCGAAGCAACTTCAATCCCCTCAATTCTAAATTTGACACGAGTGTCTCTCCTTAATTATCCCTGCAAACGTCGCACCTTACCTGTAAACGTCGCACCATCAGTTATTTTTCTTATTTTTACTTCCCGAAAACGTCTCACCCTATCCTGTAAATGCCACAGCCATCCCTGCAAACGTCCCTGAAAATTCCCGTAAATGTCCCACGAACTCTCTTACAACCCTTAAGCACATTGACACATTGAACTTCTAAACAACATATTAAAAGATCTTAAAAAATTAAAACACGTTGTGTTTCTATAGTAAATAGAAAAATTCATAAAAATCTTGTTTTTTCATAAAAACAGGGGTAAATTATAAAAACAGTGAAATTTTGTTTATTAGACAAAAGGAAATTATGCTAAATCCTCAAATTATTACTTACGGCACAGATAATCCAGAACAACTAATGGATAAATTTTATCAAGCCGGGAATGATATGTTATTGGCACTCAGGAACTACGTCATTAATCCTGAAAAAAGAAAAAAACCAAGAACATGGGGTGCTATTGAAGCAGCAAAAATGGTTAAAATTTCAGATCCCACATTTCGAAAGCTATTGGAGTCACATGATGATATCCCAGGAATAGTAATAGAAACACAGGAAAATGGAAGAAACGTAAAAAAGTACACTTTAGCTGCTATAAATTCTCTAAGAGACAAAGCCGGAACTCGCTATATACGACCCAAAGGTTCCAAATGTTTAACCATTGCCGTTTCTAATTTAAAGGGTGGCGTTGGAAAAACAGAAACAACTGTTGATTTAGGTAAAAAAATTGCTATTGAAGGATTAAGAGTTTTATTACTAGATTTTGATGCACAAGGCACTGCAACTTTAATTAGCTCTGGATTGATACCAGATTTAGAGTTAAAGTATGAAGACACTATCACAAATGTGCTTATTTCTAACCCAAGTAACATTAAAGACGTTATTTTAAAAACACATTTTGATGGTTTAGATATTATTCCTGCAAATTTGGCGATACAAGACTGTGATCTAATTTTACCTAATGAAACAGCAAACAATCAAGACAGACTTGGATCTCCAGTTATTAGATTAGCTGAATCTTTGAAAATTATTAAAAATCAATACGATGTTATCCTAATTGACTGCGGTCCAAATCTCGGACTACTTACTTTAAATGCCATTATTGCTTGCGATGGAATTATTATTCCTATCCCTCCATCTATGAATGATTATTCTAGTTTCATCATGTATACCGCTACATTAAGAAACATGTTTAAAGAGCTACCTTCTAAAAAATTAGAATATCTTCGAATTTTGATTTCAAAACATACCGGTAGTAATGAGGCTTTACAAATGGAAAACATGATGCGCGAACAATTTGGACGTTATATCTTAACAAATCATATGTGTGAAACTGTAGAAGTTCCTAAGGCAGCTAATGAAATTGGGACTATTTATGACATTTCTAAACCTCGAGGAAGTAGAGAAGCTTATAGACGTGCTTTACAACATCTGGATGATGTTAATTTAGAAATTATTAATAACTTCAAAGATATTTGGGATAAACAAGCAACTTCTTCGATTATGGGTGATGATAATAATGGATAACAGTAGAAAAAATGTTCACAATTCTGGTCCGTTAGGCATGTTACTGCGAAATGGGCAAATTAATAAACTTGAAACTTCGAACGAAGTTTCTTCTAATCAAACATCATCTAAAACATCCTCCTATTTTAAAACACAATCTGGAATTGAGTTTTCAGAGCAAGAGCTGATTTATATTGATCCTGCTGAATGTGAACCATGGTTCTATGCTAACCGTCACGAAAATGAAATGGGGGATATTCAAGGACTTGTTGACTCAATTAAAACACATAAACAATTGCAGCCTGCTTTAGTTAGACTTCACCCTACCCCACATGGGAAAATTAAATATGAGGTGATTTTCGGTAGAAGACGACACATTGCTTGTTTGCAACTTGGAATTCCTTTTTTAGTCATAAAAAAGGACATTCCTAATATTCAAGATGCTGTAGCATCGCAAGATGCAGAAAATAAGTTACGAAATGATGTTAGTAACTATTCTAATGCCCTGTTGTATAAACGTTTATTAGAAGATGGGGTATTTAAAACCGAGAAAGAACTTGCAGATAAGTTAAATATGTCTACCTCAACTTTTAATGATTTAATGGCTTACTCAAAAATTCCTGATGAAATAATAGGTAAAATTCCAAATGTTCATATTTTATCAAAACAGTTGGCAGTTTCTATAGTTCAAATATTAAATAAATCAAAAAACAATCATAAAATAATGTTATCTATTGCTCATCAGATAGGGAAAACAATAAATTCTCATGCTAAGCTTGAGCGAATATTTGAATCAAATAACACGAACTCTCAATCTTCAATACGCCCAAAAAACTCCACGGATGCTAAGTTTTATGTGTCTCAAAAAGGTAAGAAATTATTTACTTTTAAACGTGATTCACGAGGCTTGCCTTCGATTGTTCTTAATAAAGAAATCTCTGAATTAATAGATTTAGAATCTATGTGTTCTCATATGTTTGAATATTTAGAAAAAGAAATGGAATCCGGATATCCGGATTGACATTTAATCCGGATATCCGGATTTTATCGTTAGGGAGAACTGTGTGAAAAACGCAGCAATGAATAATAAAAATCTCGAATTAAAGAAACATGTTAATGCGATACATTGCTCTAATAATCTGTCATTAGTTCAACGTAAACTATTCAATGCTTTGCTCTTTAATGCTTATCCAGATCTTCCATACAAACAACAATTTGAAATCAAAGGAAAAGATTTATATCAACTGATTGGTTACAATAGCAAAGATACTGCAAAGCTCAAAGAAGCCTTGCTCGGATTAATAACAATAGCTATTGAGTGGAACGTTATTGATTGTTCCACTGGACAAGAAAAAAAATGGAAGGCTAGTTCAATATTGGCATCTGCTGAACTTTCAAATGGCGTTTGTGTTTATGAATACAGTCAGGTAATGAAAGATCTTATGTATCAACCTGAGATTTATGGTCAAATAAACATTGATCTGATTTCAAAATTCAAATCAGGTTATGGTTTGGCGCTTTATGAGAACTGTGTTCGTTACAAAGGACTTGCGCAAACACCATGGTTTCCATTAGATATCTTTAGAAAACTAATGGGTGTGTTTGATGGGAAATATCCAGTATTTAAAGACTTTAAGAAAAGGGTTCTAGATGTTGGAGTGAATGAAGTAAATGCAGTTTCACCCATTCGCATTTTTCCTGAGATAGAGCGAGTTAATCAAAAAGTAGTGAGAATACGATTTAAGCTAGAAAAAAATGTTGATGAATCTCCTATTTCCTTAAATGACTTATCGATTGACGAAGAATTAAAACAACTTCTGATTAATACATTTGGGTTTTCAACGCAAATGATTGATGAGACATATGCAAAATATGATAACGAATATATACGAGAGAAAGTAGAGATCATCACTCAATCAGAAAATTTTATTGCGGGAAAGATTAGAGGACTTGCTGGATATTTGATTGAAGCACTTAAGAAAGATTATAAGCATAGTAAATCAAGCAAAGCAGTAATCAATCAGCGTCGCAAGATCTCTGAAGAGAAGGAAAAAGAAAAGAAAGAAAAACAAGACGCACAAACTGAACGTTACAGGCAATATGTTAATAAAAAAATAAATAACTACCTTACAAATTTAACAGAAGATCAAAAAAGCGACTTAATTAGTGACTTTGAGAATTATATAAAAACTCAAAGTAGTATTCTCAAAAACTGGTATCAAAAACATAGGTTAGAGCACCCTGCAACCAAAGGATGTTTTCATGGTTTTATAAGAGAGAATAAACAAAATGCAGTGGGAAACATTATATCTATGGAAGATTATATTGAATTAATTGAATAAAATTAGAAAGATTAATTTTAAAGATGGGACATTTACGGGGAACTTGCTAATTTTAAGGTGGGACGTTTGCAGGGTGTGATAACGCCACTAAAAAAGTGAAGAAATATCGTTTTAAAGTAGCAATAAATTTAATAAGGAAATGAAATGCAAGTTGTAAGAAGTGATAAGAAAGGAATAGCATATTTACACTGGTTAAACGCAGTAACTACATTTAGTTTTGCAATTTTATTTTCATCATTATCCCTTTATTTGACAAAGAATATTGGTTTATCTCAAATGCAATCGAATGGAGTGGTTGGTTTTTTTCTTGCATCGAATTTTATTTTACATTTTTTAGCTGGATACATTGGAGATAGATTTTTAAGCAATCGCTTGTTATTTGCCATTTCAACTCTAGTACAATCTTTAGGACTAATAGTTCTTAATTTTTATGAATCGTATGTTTATCTGGGGTTAAGCTTGTTTCTTATTGGCTGCGGATTAGGATCAACATGCATTAACTGCCTTATCACTCAACAATTTACTACAAATGAAAATGAACTAAGAGAAAAAGCATTTTTTTATAATTACAGCGCGATGAATATAGGTTTTCTCTCTGGATACGTTATAAGTGGGTTTATCGATATTAACGATAGATATGATCGTTTATTTGAACTAAGTAATCTAATTAATTTAATAACAGTATTTTTCATAATTAAATCGTGGAGGTATTTCGCAAAAGATAAGTTAAGTCTAAGAGAGGAAATAAAGAAGGGGCAGCTAGGGCTAGTATTTATCATATTAATCATCCCTATGCTTTTAGCTGGGTTTTATTTTTCTTGGTTAGCAAATAGCCTCATCGTCTTTATCGGTGCAGCTGCTTTGTTATATGTCACCATGCTTGGACGTCGCTTAAGTACGATTAATGCACGTAAAAAGATTTATTCATTTGTATTTTTAACCGGAAGTTCAATTGTATTCTGGATGCTTTATTTTGTGGGACCGATGGGAGTTACTCAATTTTTGAAATACAATGTGAATATCTCCATTGGTTCTTATTATATTCCTCCACAATGGTTAATGAATCTAAACTCAATTTTTGTAATTATTGGTTCACCTATAGTAATCACACTACTTGAGAAATTACGAAAGAAACAGATCTTCATTTCCGTATCAAAACAATTTATGTGTTCCTTACTGTTTATTGCTTTATCGTTTTTAGCATTGACCATAGGTATCATAAGTTGTGATTTTAATGGATTTATTAGTATAAGTTGGATAATTGCGCATTATCTTTTTCAAGCAATAGGGGAGTTGCTTATTGCCCCTGTCGGGTACGCGATGATAGGAAGTCTAGCACCAGAAAAACTACAAGGACTTATGATGGGAATATGGATGATGGCTTCAGGAATCGCGGCTACCATATCCAATTATTTTTCTAATTTAATGACCCAATCTGAATCATTAAATCCTCTGGTTAGTAATGAACACTATTTGAGTGCTTTCACTCAGTTAGGATTTTATGCTATTTCTGGCGCATTCATTCTCTGGTTTTGTTCTAAAACTATTGAGAGCAGTATACAACAACCATCAGTGGAAGCGATCAATGGAATGATATAATCTATTGTAACGATAATTCGGCCTTTATCTTGGATAATTTAGTTTCCTCCTGAGATAGTATTTTAAGAAAATTATCTAAAATACTAGGATTTTTTATCGTTCTGATATCTTTTTTAATGCCATTTATAAGGCTTTGTTGAACTTGAAGTGATTTCTGCAATTCTTTGTTAGTACTTGGTTGATGTGCTAATTCATAAACATTACTTAAACGGCTATTCGTAGCTGTCTCATCCAATCCAGAATAATTGCATTCCTCTATTTTTAATTGTAATCGAGCAGCATTTTCTTCGGCGCTCTTTTCTTTATAGCGCTTTCCCTCTGAAGAGTATTTTTCAAACCCTTTAGGAGTTCTCCAGCGATTTGAGCGAAGAAGTTGAGAAATAATGTTAATTTTGTGTTGGAAAGAGCCAATATTTTGGAATTGCTCTTGGTTGCTTAATGAAAATACAACCTCATCCAAGATCTTTTGTGGTGAGGATAGTTTTACTCCATGCTGCTTTTGAACATTCAACAACATCCCTTTAGCGATATTAAGCTCGCTAAGTGGTAATTTAGTATCTGAATGAGAAATAGTAATATTATTAATTACTCTATTTTTTTCTTTATTAATGGTGTCTGTTGAAACAAGATAATCCATTCTCTCGTTTATATCAATTTTTGCACAAGGTTCTTTTTCTTTTATCTCTTTAGTTGTTTGAGGCTTCTTAGGAATCAATTGTAATCTGCTTTCAAGGCTTTCTGTAAGACTAATAAACGCACAAGGTATGCCATAATATTTAAAGCGTTTGCGAATAATAAAGCCCGCGTCTTCTAAATTTTTTAGATAAATATAGATCCTGCTTTCGCTAAACCCAAGTTCTGAGGCAAGCTCAGGAATTTTTTTAGTAAACCATAACTTATTTTCACGTTTAAAAAGAGTACCTTGATAAAGGAAAATTATTTTGTCTAAAAGGAGCGCTTCTTTTGGGCATTTAGTTAATGAAAGAAGCTTATTAAATCCATGGTAGTAAATCGAATTGTTCATATTACATCCGTGTGAAGATATTACTTTATTAACCCAGAAGTAGCTAACATATAAACTAGCTGAGGCGTGGTTTTACAATTAAAGCTAGTTTTTAAATCACTGAGTCGATAAAGAATGTATCTTTTTGATTTTTTTGTATCTTCTGCAATATCATTTACATGACAGCCATTAACTATCATTTTTATAATTTGATTATCCACTTGGTCGATTGTCATTTAAAGCTCCGTTTCTACATAAAACGTATTCCATGTGACATAATTTATAACTTGAAATGCATTTATGCAATAAAAATAATTGTTTTTAGCAATAAATTTTATTACTTGAAATACAAGTTTGTTGAATGCCCTCAGGTTCTCTTGTATGATTCAGTTAATGAATAGGATGTTATATTGATGCCATATGAGTGAATTATCGTGGGATAAAGTAAAAACGGGTATAGCTGGGATTAACAAACGCCTCTATGAAGTATTGGAGGGCATAGACGGTATTCAAAATATGCTTTTTACTGTACTTGAATATCAGTATGGACAGATCATAGCAGATGAACACCATTTTTATTTACCAAATACTGGTGGCAAATTGTCTTCAGTGCCTTTTTCAATGGTTTTAGAAAAAAATCTTGAAATGTTTATTGAATTTAAAGGGAAATCAAGTACCCACCAGATCTATAAAGAAGGTGATTTTTTAAGCGTTAGTTCGCTATATAATTCTTCAAATACCCATCATCCTACAGATATATTGCAGATATCTTCGGGCGCAAGGAATACATTTTTGCTCTGCCCCGTTGCGGATGCAAGGCCTCATGCTAGTTTAGGAAAGTATTTTAAGGCGGATATCCCAGTTCCAGATGATTTGGGAAATCATTACTTAACCTTCAAAAAATTATGTGATGCGGCTAATTGTAAATGGCGTTCAAAATTATTGGTGTTCCCCTCTGAAATTGTAACCTTAATAAAAGAGAATAAATTACCTACTCTTTTGAGTTTGGTTATGGAGTTTGATTCTAATCAGACAGGATATTATGCAAATCTCCCTTTTTATAATTACTTAATGGCTTATGTTCGGGCAAATAATCCCGAAATCTCTCAAAATGAATTCACTAATAATGCTATTAGCCAATTAATTACTATAGGCACAGGACAAGTTCCTGGTTACGGGTTAGCTGTTAATGATGACTTGTTGCCTTTGGATTTTATTGTTGAGGTATATCGCGACATATATAAATCGAAATATACTCCTTTTGTTATGGAGCCTGTTCATTTTGATAAAAATGAAAATCATCCTGTTTTTTATTCAATACTAAAAGAAGAGATGGCATTCAAACCAACCTCTTTTTCAAATAAACCACAGCGTTGTGAATTAATATACGATACTTATTTACAATATGCGCAACATATAAATAAATTAGGTCATTTCAGGAGTACTCCTTTTTTTGAAAGCGCAACAAATCTAGAGCTTACCCTTTTTCATGAAAAGAACAACCAAGTGACAAATAGCCTATTTAAGCTGCCTAGAGAGACAATTTTTTCTTACGATCCTCGTTTTGTGGAAGTAACAAATAAGCTTGGTTACTCATTAGCTCAGTTTCCTTCGAAAACAACATTTTTAGTGGGATGTTTTGGTATTAAATACAATGAAAATAAAGAAACTGTTATGCATTGACCCTCTTCAGGATTATGAACTAATTGATTGTGATCTACTTCTTCAATTAGGAATTTCTCCAGTTTTTTTAATTAAAGATGAATCTAAGTTTGTTAAGGACAGAGAAAATGTATTGGTAATCTCATTTGCATTTGAAGATTTACTCGCTATTTGTGATTCGATTTGTCCTGATTATATAGTCTGTTTCTCGGAAGATATGTTTGTTGATGTAGCAAAAATCAGAGAAAAACTAAATATTGCAGGTATGAGCTTAAATACATCGATGCTATTAAGTCATAAAAATCTTATGTATCAAAAATTGGATGGTTTATTTTCATATCCTAAAACAACTACCTTGATTGAATCTTCAAATCTAAAATCAATCAAAGAAAAGATAGGCGCCCAAGAAGTTTTTATTAAGCCTATTAATTCCTCTGGATCCTATGAGACATATCATATTAAAACTGAGGAGGATTTTTGTAACTTTTTAACCACTAGAAAAGAAAGTGACGAAAATTATATCGCTCAAGCTTATGTAGCAGATGACTTATATCATTCAGAATTGGCGGTATTTGATGGGAATATATTATTTGTTGAAGCCAGGAAGTACACTCATCCAAATCATTTAATGGTCAGTAAAAATTTACCTATATTTAGTGTGAATATATTAAATGCACATCAGCGACAATTAATTTTGGATGCTTCTATTAAAGTGTCTCAGTTATTAGAATTCAATAATGGAGTACTTCACACTGAGTTTTTCATGAGTGGGGAGGGTTATATTCAATTTATCGAAACCAATGCTAGACCTCCAGGTATTGGTCTAAATAAGTTATATCAGAAGAAATATTCCGTAAGTCTTGAAACAATTTTATGTTGCATTGTTTGTAAAGTTGAGCCTCCTCGATTGGTAAAAAATAAGAGCCATTACGTTTGTGGTTATTTTCCTAGAAAGAACGGCATTATAAAAAGAATTAATAAGCCTGAACTTTCTGTACAAAATGAGTGGACACTATTTGTTAGTCCTGATGATACAAGTGAGCAAATGGCACATATGTCTAAGTCAGCAATGGTGCTTTGTTGGGATGACTCTATTACTGAAATAAACAAAACAGGGGACTTTCTTGCAGAGCAGGATATTGTAGAAATATATTAATTCTAAAAATCGATTATAGCCTCATTTTGGCTGCTGATGAGTTTTTAGTAAGGTCTTTAAACAGTTGTTCGTTCATATTTTCGTCACAATTGTTAAAAATATAAGTAAATTATATATGTCGTTTATACAAAAATCTACGGGTTATAAGAATGCATGAGTATCAATTAATAGAGTTTAATTCAGATAGAAAAAAAATCCAATTGGTTTCCAATAAATCAAATTTGCAACAAGTACTAGCAGAGTTTTATAAAGAAAATCTTGAAAAGATGTTTGACGAAAATGGTTGTTCAAAGGGATACATTTCCGTTTTTGTTAACTCAGAACAGATATCATCCATTAAAGAGATTATTCTTAGTCCTAATGATGAGGTATGTATTGTAAGTTCTATTTCAGGAGGATAGTAGAGTGGATAGATACATACGCCAAATTTCTGTTATTGGAGAGCAGGGTCAAAAAGTAATAAATAACGCAACGATTATGATCGTTGGACTTGGCGGGATAGGCAGTCCAGTAGCTCAATACCTTGCCGCAGCTGGTGTTGGAAAGTTAATTGTTGTCGATGATGATAAAGTAGAACTTTCTAATTTGCATAGACAGATTTTATTCAATGAATCCGATATAGGACTCTACAAGGCAGAAAAGGCGAGGGATGTTTTAAGTAAAGTTAATAAAAATGTAGTTATAGAGGCGTACACTAACAGATTTGATGTGGATTTTGGTTATTCCTTAGTATCCGATATCGACTTGATCATCGACGGAACAGATAATTTTGAAACAAGATATATTATTAACGATATTTGCGTTTTAAAGAGGAAAGTATTTATCAGCTGTAGTATTTTGGTCAATATCATTCAACTTGCTTTATTTGATACAAAGCAGCTTTGTTATCGTTGTCTATATCCTAATCCACCACCTGTAGGAGTAATACCTAATTGTTCTGACGCGGGTGTGTTAGGCACCGTGACAGGAATGGCTGGAACTATGGCTGCTAATCTTGCGTTAAATTATTTACTTAAGATAGAAAATGAGAAAGTACCACAGATACGAATAATAGATGCAAAAAATTTCAACATTTCTTCCATGCCAATAAAGCAAAATAATAACTGTTTTGCATGTAAACAAAGAAAAATAAGCTTAAGTTATCTGCAAAATCAAAACGCTGATTATGGAATTTCCTTGGAGCAACTTGATAGAACCAAACATTTTCTGGTTGATATAAGGCAAAAAGAAGAACGGGCGATTGTTAAGTTAGATGATGATTTATTTTTTCCTATTAAAGAGAATACTGATTATTCATTTTTCTTATCCTATAAAGCTAAAAAGTTGGTATTTTATTGCACATCAGGGTATCGAAGTAAATTGTTTGTATCAAAACTTAGAACCTTAGGCGTTGAGGCGTATTATCTTAATGAAAGGCTTTCTAAATGATTTTTGAGTATACAGAAACGTCTTTTAGAGCTCGCAATTACGGCGAAACATTAAGCATATTAACTCTTTTCAAGAAACTTGCAGGGATTACACGATTAGCCGATTTAACTCATTTAGATTACACAGAGCTACCTGTCTATACTGCAATCAGGCCTAGAGCAAAATCATTAACCACAAGTCAAGGAAAAGGATTAACCAAAGAGGCTGCTCAGTGTTCGGCATTGATGGAGTCCATTGAAGTATATTTTGCTGAAGAATTAGTCCCCCAAGTACCTAATAAATCAGAGCTTGAGTTAGCTCAAGACAAAACTATTTTTATACCAATAAACCATCTTTCAAAGTCTGTACATTTTAGTGATTCATCACAGCCAATGAATTGGGTACAAGCTGAATTAGTGTTTGCAGAAAAATCCATTCTCGTGCCTTTTGCTGAGTATTCACTAAATTCTTATTTGCCGGAAGTGTTGATTTACTCTTCTGATACAACTGGACTTGCGGGGGGAAATAATTATAAAGAGGCTCTTTTACATGGAATTTTAGAGGTAATAGAACGACAAAACGCCCAGATGATATCTGGAATTGATATTGTTAATAGCAATATGGTTAAAAATATATCAAAAAAATTTGCTTGTCATATTTACTTTCATGAAAATATTTATGAAATTCCTTCGTTTGAGGTATTGATTAAATCTAAAAATCCTTTTGAAAATCAAGTTCTATTTAAAGGCGGTGGATGTCATCTCAATAAACAAATAGCTTTAAATCGTGCATTAACTGAGGCTATTCAATCGCGAGTAACTACAATTGCAGGCTCTCGAGATGACTTGATTCATACTAAGTATGATTTTAAAACTTCTGAGTTTCCTGTCGTCATAGATAAAAGGGATTTTTCTGAATTGCCTAATTATTCGGTAGAGACGATAGAAGATGCCCTTTCGACGCTGTTTGAAAAGATTAAGGCTAAGAATCAGGAAATTTTAGTTTATAAATACTATGACAAAGAAATATGCATTTTAAAAGTCAAACTAATTTCTATGGATTTGATAAGCCATGCATGAAACCGTTGTTTTTTTAGAAACTTCGTTAACCCATCAAGAGGCAATGCTTCTATTTCCCGATGCGAAGTATTCACCCTCAATCAAAAAGGGTGATGTGATCAAAGCAATAAAAGAAGGGTATAAACGGATTGTTATCATCGATGGAAATTTTTCCTGGGTTTCTTCAGTGTGGCATAAAGAAATATTAACGGCATTAGACTACGGTATTGAGGTTTGGGGTGCTGCGTCAATGGGTGCCTTGAGGGCGGCGGAGCTGGATAATTTTGGCATGAAGGGGCATGGGCGTATTTACGAGATGTATAAGAATGAAGAAATTGATGGTGATGATGAGGTGGCCATTGTTTATTCTAGATACAATAACGCTCAAACCATTCCCTTAATCAATATTCGTCTAGTTCTGGAACGACTAAATATTATCAATAAAGAAGAGGTTTTAAATTCAATACGGTCCATTTTTTATACTGAAAGAACATGGGAGAAAATTGCCCAAAATGTTCCAGATGAACTTTATGATTCGATTAAGTCTAATTATATAGATGCAAAAAAAGAGGATGCGAAGTCACTATTGCTTTATTTAAACCAACAACACATTCTTTCTGCGGTTTCTAATTTAAATAGAAAAAAAAGAGAGTTTACCCTTTTTGAAAAAAAATTAATTGAGTCTACCTTGTCTCCTGTTTGGTTCCGTGCTCCGCTGCATGAGCAAAAAGAAGGTTTGGCTTCTCTACAGAGAGCGGAAAATATTCTTAAATTACTATCAATCCCTGAAACAGAAAAGAATAGGCTCCATTCTCAACACTTACTGTATCTTCTTGATCAACAAACGTACAAAATTACAGAATACGAGCTTATATATCAAGTCGAACAATTTAGAGAAGAGCATAACTTGTTAAAAGGAGAGGATTTTTTTAACTGGTTGAAGGACCTGGGATTGCATGAGTCTAACCTAGAACAACTCTTTAACGACTATGTAAAATTGATGAAATATTTGATAATTACCTACGATTTCAATAGTTATTTTAATTAGCCTATTCATTCTAAAAAAATTTTCATTTTTTTCTTATCCTTGCACCTAGGTGAATGCACCTTCATTTAAATGATGGTTCAATAACCTTATCACTTATCAAAATAATCCATTATGAATGTAGAACAAGAAGTATTTGATATTTTAGAGAGTTGTATTTCCTGTTTGCAGCAGGCAGCTCTAAACATAGGTGGCTTTGATTTTGATAAACATGCACAAGCAGCGATATATGCTTATTCATTATTAAGAAGGCAGCAGTTGTTTTTAATGTATCCGATAGAGAATGAAACAGTGCATTAACTGATAAAAATAAGCCAATGAAGAGGAGTACTTTATGAACGCAATTAAAACAATCATGCTATCGATGATCCTCATGGTCGTAAGTGGAGTTATTTATGCAAAGCCCGCAATACTGCCTGAAAATAACGTTAAGCTCAATCAGATACTTACAGTCGATGCACCAATGAATGAGGAGCAAGATGTCGAATATTTTAAGCACGTTCTGACTAGTGGAGGACTTTATGCATTTGTCTTAGCCCTGAATACCGAGGTTCCTGACGTAGCTAAATCAGTTGAGTATGTGGCTTTGTTCAAAAAACTGGATTCTGCAAATCACCTACTGACGCAAATTTTAGTTGAACTGAAAAAGAACAACCACCTGTTAAGTCAAAGTATGCTCGATAAAGGAGTAACCATGAATGGATAAACGCTCTTTTTAAAACCACCAAAACACAATTCATTAAATAAAAAGAATAAAAAATGAGCACAAATTGGGGCTCAGGGGATTTTTTTAACCAAAAAAGGAGAATGTGATGAACTATAGAACAGCAATTAACGATTTGAGCCTTAAAGGATATCTCTATGCCAGGCAGCTGCTTCCTTTTTTAATGATTGGTTTGGCGCTGTTGTGTTTGATGCCTGACTCTTGTTTTGCTGCTGAGAATCGGCTTTCTGGATTAAAAGAGGAAGTAAAGGCAACCTTTGGAGCGGATTCAGATCTCCCTTATTTTCTTTTGTTAGCAGAAGGGCTTGCGGGGGCTTATGCCTACATCAAAACCAAAAATATCGCAGTCCTTGCGGGTGTTCCTGTATTGATGGTGTTTACTCACTGGGCATTGAAATAATGGCTCGCAACTACCAAACCTTTATGCTCTCTGATGAGCCAAAAATTGCGGGTATTCCGATTACCACAGGCCTGCCCATTTTTTTACTCACGGGAATTGGGCTTTTAACAGGACTTGCCTATCAGCTTTTTATGATAGGCGCAGCCCTAAGCGTTGCGATGCATATCAAGTATGGCGGACTGCCTCTGCGGAGTCTGTTTGCCATCGTATACTGGTCGCTGCCTCACAGGTTAACGTCCCTTTTATTTCGAGCTTTGCCCGATTCTGCCAACCGAATTTATATCAGGTGATTTAATGGATACTTCATTTCGTGATAATGCGATTGCAAAAAACAGACTGTTATTCAAGTTGACTCTGATTTGGGCGCTATCGAGTACGTTTGCAGTTATTGTTCTTTGCGCCTTAAATTTTTATACCCTACTGCATAAGCAGGTTCACTGGCTTCCAGTGTGTACTGGTTCTGAGTTTAGCATTGGTGATAAAGGCTATTCACCGGAGTACCTGAAAGAAATGACGCAGAAAGCTGCTGACTTACGCCTGACCTACAACCCTGAGACCATTGATGCACGCTACACCATGCTGTCTCATCTGATTCCAGCGAAATACCAGGAATCGTTTTCCAAACTATTGGATGCCGAGCGAAAAACAGTACATGAAAAAAATGTAAGCTCCGTTTTTTATGCTGAAAAAGTATCCGTGGATGTCTCTAAAAATCAAGGTCGAATCGAAGGGCAATTGTATCGCACAAGCCATGGGCTTCAATTAAAGCCACAACACAAAATGTATCGAGTGCAGTTTTCACATCAATCAGGCCTTTTAAATCTTGTGTCCATTCAGGAGATGCACCATGACTAACTCAATTTATGAAAAAGCTAAAAAAACCATTCTTCTTATAAGTTGTTTGTGCTCAGGAATTGTTTGTGCAAGCACAGCTCCTTCGGTCATCGCTTTTGAAGAAGGAGAGCAGTTTAATCTGACCTTATCGAGTATTAACTTTAATCGTGTGTTTGTTGAAGGGGAATCGATCACTAAATTAAGTTACCCAGAGCATGCTATTACAGTCGATAAAAGTGAGATGGATAACCCTGAAAGCACGGATTCTTCGGTGTATATAAAGCCCAATTTTCAAGTTCCCATTACCCTGTTCCTAACTACAGATAAAGGACATCACGTATCACTTACCCTGACACCTGATGAATCGGTTGGAAAAACCTTAAGGCTCGTGCCGCGCGCTCAAACAAAATTGAAATTTGTGAAACTGGATACCCCTGATGCCAGTGAAGTAGATGAGGCAATCGCTGCTATGAAAGCAGGGGAGACGCCCAAAGAATTTAATGAGAAACGAATTACCCCACGTTCTTTTTACATTAAAAAGAGCATCAAGGTAACACTGGAAAAGCAATATCAGGGTAAGCGTTTCACAGGCTATGTCTATCGGTTAGAAAATACATCAAATCATGAGCTAGCGCTTACAACAGCCTTATTTGCCCATAAGGACGCAGAATCCCTGTCATTAAGTGATGAAGCGCTCCCACCTAAAAAAATCGCTTATTTATATGGGTTATACAGCAATCAGGGATAAACCAGGAGCTGGTTAAAATGAGTTGGAAGGAGAGTAGGTAATGTTTAAAAAAATAAAACGATGGTTGACGCTAAAACCTCAAAACGCCAATAAACTGGCCAAAAAGGAACAATTGAAGCACGCGGCCATTTTATTACTGGTGGGTGGGGCATCCTATGGATTTTATTGTTACTCATCAGCTGAGAAAAAAAAACCAGTCCAACAGGAAGAAGCTCCGTTCGAGAGTATTTTTGAAAGTACTTTTAATCAGGGCAGTGACGAAGCACTCCTTCTGCAACAGCAACAACAAATTGATTCTTTAAAAGAGTTAGTGGCAGAACATCAAAAAAAACAGCAGGAAGCAGCACCTGTGAATACAGAAAACTCGGAAACAAAAGCCTTGATCCAAGCCATGAAAGAACAGCTTGCACACCTTGAAGAAGAGAATAAAAAAATGAACGAACAATTACAGGTTGCACTGGTTTCTAACCGTCAGGCAAGTCTGGTCACCGTTAGGCCGCCAACTCGTGAAGAAATGGAAGCACAGCAAAAGAAAAAGCATCAGGCAGAGCGCGAACTGCTAGCAAAATCAGGACTTGAAACAGTGCAATTTAACAACCGGAAGAAAAAAAACAAGGAAGTACGTACCTCTAAAAACTATGTTTGGGCGGGAACCTTTGTTGAAGGGGTGTTACTGACTGGGGTTTTAGGTGATGCAGGAATAAACGGCTCAAAAAACATGGGAACTGCTTTAATCCGCCTCACCAGCGGAGGAATCATGCCCAACAACCAGCGTTCTCATCTGGAAGACTGTGTCGCCCTGGTATCCACTTATGGTGATTTATCAGGAAGTTCCGTGGTGATGCATTTAGAAACACTGTCTTGCGCAGGAAACAACATCAATTTTGAACAAAAGGCCTACGGCTCTGTATTTGATTTGGATGCCATGCAGGATTTACGCGGAACATCCATTCTAAAAACAAAGCCGCTCTTAACCTATTCGGCAGCGGCAGGCATGCTGGCAGGATTTGGTGATGGCTTAAAGAATTTAAATACCGCTCAAACAATCAATCCAGGGGCTGGCACCATTACGACCTACGGCCAGGCATCAACCCTTGCTCAATCGGCTGCTGGTGGTGCGCTCAGCAATCCTGCCAATCGTATTTCAGACTATGTAATGCGCATTGCTGATATTTATCATCCACTGGTTGTGGCACGTGCTGGTCGTCGTGTATCCGTTTTATTTACTAAAGGCTTTTGGATAGACAAAGAACATCAGGTGTACGAGTCAGGACGCGCTATCAATGAAGGACATGCCCAAAACGAGTCAGGGGTTACAACCACTGTAAGCCGTGCCTATGAATTAAATACACACCCTGTGAATGGCGCTTCATTGATGCAGTCCACTAATCATGAGCCCATGGTTCAAACCGTTAATCCTGTTGAGAATCCCCTCTTAAATCAACCAGGACAACCCTCTACCCCATTATTTTCAACCGTACAAAATGAGGAGCCACTTCATGATTAAACCTCTATTTTTATTGAGTACCCTTTTCTTAGTGTCGCAGTTATGTGCCTGCTCCAAATCCATCCTGGACAATGAGGATGCCAGATGCCCCTTTGCTGACAGGGGTGGTTGTCAAAGCATGGAAATGGTGAATCGCATGGTACAGGAAAAACGCTACACACCCGATGGTCAATTCGTGCAGCAGGCCAAAAGCCAGGCTCTTTATTCAGGTTACAAGTAGACGCTGATCAGATCACAGGAGAAAAGCCATGTTTACAAACGCTATAGAATGGGTTCAAGATACTTATGAATTGCTAAAGGAGTCATGGAACGACAAAGGGCTAACCGACAATGGATCCGCTTTTGACCTCAAGGCACATCAATATCCTTCTTTTACTGAGGAACTATTACCTTATCAATATTTTGATGAGGAATCGAAGCTGTTTTTTAATGAACACAACGCGGGTTTAATTTATCGCATTGTCCCTTTAACAGGTGCGAATGAACACATAGCAGAGCAGCTGGATATGCTGCTTCAATCTAAAGTGTCTCATGAGTTTACCTTGCAGTTGATTTGCGTCAAACACAATCAAGTAGGGAAAGATATTGAGGCATTTACTTCGCAGTTCACAAAAAGCGAATTTGAAAATTTAGGCCTGTTAGGAGATAACCTTAAGGCATTTTATCAAAAAGCCGCCATACACGGTTTTAAAACGAATACGATGCTTTCACCTCGATTAACGCATACGGATTGCTATATTGTCATTGATAAAATCAAAAAAGAATCTGAGAACGATTTAAAAGCCTGTTTTGGCCAGTTTCGCGTTTCTTTTGAAGCATCCTTAAGTGCTGCAAAAATTGGATTTAAGCAAGCAGATGCGACTGACTTTTTGCATTTGCTTCAGTTTTATCTGGATAATTGCCCTGATGCAATTACCCCTCGCCCTGTTGTATATGACAAAACCAAATTACTTAAAGAGCAGGCGCTGTCTCATGACTTTGATATTGAAATTAAAAATAATGAAGTGGTGATTAAAGGGGTTAATGAAGCTGGACGTGCTTATGAAACAGCTGTATCTGTTCTGACCATTGATCGCCTGCCTCGTCAGTATTGTTTATGGGAGAACATCAATAATACCAGCAACATTTTTCATCCTGATAAAAGAATATCCTGTAATCACATCATCTCGGTCATCTATCTGGTTGAAGAGCAGGGGCGTGCTCAGGGTAGGGCGAACCGCAAGACCCGTGATTTGGATAAAAAATCTAAAAGTGATTATGCCTTGAATGTAGCGGGAACTGAGGAGCAGGCAAGAGTATGGCGTACTTTTCGAGATGATTTATCCTCACAGAAGACTCGTTCTGTAAAGATGCTTTATAACGTGGTTCTTTTTTCACGACCTCATGAAAAAGAGCGTGATGTGGAAGCTGCTCGCACGGTATTTGCGTTCAATGACATTAAACTGGCCTTGTGTAAACGCATGCAATGTCCGTATTTTTTAGTCTCGATGCCGTTTTTTTTCACAGGAAATCTGGCTAAGGATTTTTCTCTTCCCACAATGATGTGGCCAATTTCTTCATGGAATGCAACCCAATACATGCCCATTCTTTCTGACTGGCGCGGGGTGGGCAAGGGTATTTTGTTACCCACCATGCGCGATCAGTTTGCCTGCATCGATCCTTTCTCAGGTGCATTTGGCAGCAATTACAATATGGCTGTAACTGGCACATCGGGCGGTGGAAAAAGTTTTTTCATTCAGATGCTGATGCTCAATATTTTATTTAATGGCGGGGATATTTTTATTATTGATGTAGGTGGGAGCTACAGAAAACTGTGTGAGGCGCTCGGTGGGACTTATCTTGAATACAGCAATTTGGCGATGAATCCCTTTACCCATGTAACGGATATTTTACGAGAAATTGATGACATTATTGCCCTATTTGAATTATTAACCTGCCCAACCAGCGGTGCTACAGATGATGACAGAGGCACTTTAAGAGAAGCTATTTTAACTGCCTTTGGAACAACTGGGAATCAAACACGCATTGATGAGGTTGCAGGAGTCTTATTGTCGTTGTACGAGCACGACCGAGAAACCTATCCTACAGCGCGCATTTTGTCTAAAAACCTTCAGCGTTACTGTTCTGCGTCAGAGCATGGAAAGGCGTTTAATGAACCATCCCAGTTATCGCCTGATGCCCGCATAATTGTAGTTGATTTGAAGGAAATTGAAGACAATCAAAGCATTCGCGCACCGGTTCTCCTGTCAGTTATTTCTCAATTTCAAAGACGTATGTTCAATTCAGACAGGAACAAACAAAAGATGTGCATCATTGATGAAGCCTGGTCTTTTTTTACAGGAGATTCAATTGCAGTGAACTTTATTACCAAAGGCTTTCGTACTGGTCGGCGGCATAAAGCATCATTTGTCACGATTACTCAGGGGATTGAGGATTATTTTGAATTTTCAGAAGCCCGTGCCGCATGGGAAAACTCGGCTTTAAAGCTTGTTTTTTTACAAGAAGAATCACCGCTTTTAGAACATCAAAAAAAACATGAGACTTTTTCGGATTTTGAGATGACCATTCTCAAATCATTCCCAATAGCGAAAGAAGCTGGTTTTTCGCAAGTCTTGTTGCGTGCCAATGGTATTTCCTCCTTTCATCGCTTGTTCGTTGATCCGTTTACTCGCGTGCTTTTATCTTCTGATGGTGATGACTATCAGGCGGTCATTAATTATGTGGCACAAGGATTTGCATTTCTTGATGCGGTATCGCGCGTGGCAGAGCTGCATTATGGGAGGGTTTATGCAGCTTAATCGCTTAAACACCACACATTGGGTCATTGCGGGAGTTGGTGGGCTCATTGGAGTCCTGGCGGGTATGTTTATGATGTGGCATAAGCCGTTACCTCTTTTGGTGGTTGATATGAATCGTGCCATTGAGGCGCCTTCAGTGCTGCTTGCCCGTTCTAATCTGACTCATGAAGAACAATTAAACATTATGGATCGCTTTTCACGAGCCCTTCCAGAAGTTATCAAGGACTATGGAAGGGCTCACAGGGTAACCTTAGTCAGCGCACCCGTATTGACTGGTTACAAACCCTCCCTGGTGGATGTAACAGACGAGCTCATTGCTTTGACCATAGCAAGGATAAAGCATGAAGCGCACTAACAAACGGTTTTTTTCCCTGATTCTTGGTCTGGCCTTTTTATTAGAGCCTGTAAGCCATGCAAAAAATATTGGTCAGTATGGCCAGACATTCCCTGTCAAGGAAGAGGATATAAGGAAAGTCATTATGAACAAACTCTATGCATTGCAGCAAAGCGGTGATTTAGAGCATGTTCAGCGCGATTTAGAGCAGAAAGCCGCACGCCAGGCGATGAGACCACACCTTTTGGCATTGAGCACGACTCGCACGCCTAAGACGTTTCGCATCTCACCGGCAGTGACTGTATCTCATGACATCTGGACACCTGATGGGTATTTAATTGCAAAAGCAGGAACGCGGATAAACCCATTTGAGCGCGTTCACTTCCTCAAAACCCTGATTTTCTTCAATGCGGATGATGCAAGACAGGTTGCCTGGGTTAAGAAACATTACACCGACTTTAAGCACGTTAAGTTTATTTTAACAGGCGGTGATGTTCGAGTTGCTGCAGCGCTTTTTGGTCGAATTTATTTTGATGTGAACGGCATCATTTCATCTCGGCTGCAGCTTCAACACGTCCCAAGCATAGTCAGTCAGGTAGGTCTTGATTGGCAAATTAAAGAAATTGGAGTGAATGATGAATAAACGACTCTTCTGTTCAATTGCTGCAGGTTTATTCTTCATCTGTTCATTGCACGCGTCACAATGTAAAGGGCACTTTGTCAATCCTATTACCGACATTTGCTGGGATTGTTTGTTCCCTTTAACCATTGGTTCCTCCGAAGTAGTAAAAAGCCACTATCCTGATACGAAAAACCCTGGGAACCCGGTCTGTTCTTGCCCAAACAAATTACAACTTTTAGGAGTTACTATAGGTTATTGGGAACCCTTTGCGTTAGTCGATGTGACACGAAAGCCATATTGCATGGTGAATCTTGGGGTGCAACTGCATATCAAAGACCAGGGTCTTGGTGGTTCACAAATGCCCGATACGGATGGGCGAGGCGCATTTTATTACGTGCATTGGTACAAATACCCTCTGATGTATTGGCTGCAGGTACTTACATCCATCGGCTGTATGGAGACAGAAGATTTTGATGTGATGTATTTGAGTGAACTTGATCCAACTTGGAATGACTCTGAGTTTGCTTTTGTTCTTAATCCTGAGGCCACCTTATTTACCACATCGCCAGTACGTGCGTCTTGTGCTGCAGATGCAACCAAAGCATTGGCAGGGATGGCCATGGATTCTTTATTCTGGTGTATGGGCGCTCAAGGTTCCACCTATCCTCTCAATGGTTTTGTTGCCAATCAGGCAAGTCCCATTAGTGCCGCAACGCTTCTGACAGAACGCACCGACTTTAAGCTTCATCGCCTTGGAGCAATTAAAGATTCCGTTGGTAAAGATTGGCCTGCACTTTGTAGCACCTATCACTCTTCCATTTTGCCTAAAAGCCGGTATCGCTACCAGTTAGTCAATACATTGCCTGATGCGAAACGCTGCCAGCCCTTTGGCCGCTCAGTCATTACCTGGGAGGCCGGACATACCTATCCTGGAGATGGGGATAATTTTGGCTTCATGATTTGGCGCAAGAGAAATTGTTGTTTTTTATAAGGAGGCCTTTAATGGCGCACTACATTAAAATCATTATCCTGTTTCTGGCTGGGGTTGTCGAATGCTTTGCAAACACTAATGATGAATTAAGGCATTATCAAGAGGAGGGGGCTCACCAGGTATCAACCATTTCGAGTAATACAATCGAAATGCTAAAGCATACATCTTTACGGAATCAATCAGAGCACCAATCATTGATTGATTCACTCATGCAACGCAGCACAGACGGTTTACAAAGCAATCAAAAACCGCAGGGCGCTGAAGGTGCCATTTTATTTGTATCCTTTTCCATGCCCGACTCACTTTTATTTGCATTGAGCGATGAAGCAGCACGGTTTCATATTCCCGTGGTCATTAATGGGTTAGTGGATGGGGATTTTAAAAAAACCATAGAAACATTTAAACGCCTTAATAGCGAGGCTCAAAAGCAGCATTTAAACTTTAAGGGAATTTCTATTGATCCGGTCTGGTTTAGTCAATTCCACATTACAACGGTTCCAGCGCTTGTGGTCACAGAGCCCTTCAAGTCTTGCGGTTCAGGGCAGTCCTGTGCCAATCAACCCTTTGATGTAGTGTATGGCAATGCAGGCATAAAAAAAGGACTGGAGCTCATCGCCCAGAAAGGAGATGCAGGAGTCACATTAGCAGCCACCATATTGGAGAAAGGCCATGTTTAGATGCATGTTGGCCATCGTCTGTATTCTTGGATTTGGCACGTTCTCAGCTGCCAATACAACAGCGCAGGACTTTCAGAAATTAAAAGAATACGCAAAATCTTTGGGGAATCAGCCACTGAGCGCCATGAATGAATTTAAGCCCCAGAATACCTTCAAAGACTATACAGAAAATCCTGAACAATCGCTTCATTATCAGGGGGTTGAGACTGAAAAAACGGATTTAAGTATCTTGGCTGCGAATGCCTTACAAAATGATACCGGTGGACGTACAGTGACCGAGCATTTTGGTCAGCGCCAATTTGAAATTAATACTAAAAATGAGGCGATTAAAAGCGCCAAATTAATTGAAGAAGAAAGTTATGCGATTACCCATGGACAATCTAACGAGCGGATTAAATGCGATGAAAAGCCACCTGCTTGTGAGATTAAATCGCATGAGGAACTTTGTCATACATCAAGGCAATTACCAGAACAGCAGTGTTTAAAGAAACGCAAAGTAACCGTGAACACAGAACGCTGGAGTCAAAGAGCTGATTTTGAGGTATGGGTTCATAAAAAATGGACCGGACTCATAACAGTTAATCTTATGACGGGTGCTATGACCAATACCGCAGGAGGACATTTAACTAATCCCATTAAATTAAATCATCCCTGTAAAGAAATGAAAGCCACAGTTCATTCCATTTTAAATAATGGTGGATCTGCTCATTGGGTGAGTGTAGTGGGACTTCCAACCTGCCAGAATGGAAGCGTAATCAGTTTGTATATTTCAGATAAGTTCAGTCGCTATTACCCAATTCAAGTGGCATTGACGATTAATGCTCATTCCAAATCCTATGTGGAAGAAGAGCACTGGGATAATGAATGCGCCACTCTTGAGACAAACAACCTATGTCAAAAAACACAAGAGCAGTGTACTGATTCCAATCCAACCCGTGTTATTAATGGCCTGCCCGTTACTCGTGATTGCTGGGAGCTTAATGCACGATACCAGTGCGCATCCGCTGCAGCCGATGAATGTAAAACGCAACGTGAAAAAGGATGCTTACAGGCAAGCTCGCGCTGTACATTAATGAATAATAATACCTGCTCACTCTATGAGCAGGTATATCGTTGCGATGAGACAGTTTGTCCACAGCCCGTGGCTTGTGTGCGTGATCTCTTTTGTGCCGATGGAGACTGCACGGAGCATGCTGCGACTCAGAATGATGGTTTTGGAGAGGCCATGGCACCTATGGCCGTTGCAGGAGCTGCTGGCGCTGAGTTTGGTAAAACGCAGGCCACCTTATTTTCAGGCCATCCAGTGCAATGCAAAATCTGGGTTTGGGACATTATTGATTGTTGTTCGAATGAAGGTTGGGCTGACAAACTCCATATCGATTTGTGTCGTGAGGAAGATAAGGCTTTAGGAAAGGCCAAACAGAATTATCTAGCTCATTATGTGGGCGAATTTTGTAGTCAGAAAGATCCCATTTTGGGAACCTGTCTGGAGCATAAACGTACCTATTGTGTCTTTGACAGCAAAATGGCGCGCATTATCCAGGTCGAAGGGCGTTTAAGACAATTAAATCCCAACGCTTTAGGAGATGCGGAGCATACACGCTGCGAGGGGCTCAGTGTAAAAGAATTACAAAGCCTTGATATGGGACGAATCGATTATTTAAATCCTGTCTATCCATTTCCCCAAGGACAGCCAACAAAAGAAGCCGGAATTGTAGGCGATGTCGTTTTAAATAGCCCCGACGCCTCAAAAGCTATGGATGAAATCAAACGGCGAGTCCAGAAAAAGGCGGAACAAAAATGAGATTATTCATTATTATTTTAATGTTACTTTCCATGCCTGCCATGGCTGATTTAGTAAGTCCACCCGCTCATGGGTTTCATTGGTACAGTACCGAAAGCAAGGAACCCAAGACTAAACCTGCTCATACTCCGAAGGAATCAAAGCCTTCGCTGACTCCATATGAAGAGCTTATGGAGATACGCAAAGCCACCATGAATAAGCTCGCAACGGCATTAATTGCCCCATCATTTGATGCCACCTATGAGTACATGAAAGCCCAGCAGGTGTATGCCAAAAACAATCAGAAATTTGTCCAGTACTGGCAACAAGTGCTGCTGTCTCATCCTGAGCTGGATCATTCCTTAAATTTTCCAACTGACAATACGGCTGTGGCTATTCGCAATGATTCGATGAATCTTTTAATGGAGAGGGTAGTCCGAGAAGGGGCTAAACGTTATGGATTAATCCTTTTTTACAAAGGGAACAGTTCCATTTCGCAAAAATTCATCACTCATCTTGTGCCATTCGTCAATCTGACTCACTTTTCAATGATATCGGTCACCACAGATGGACAGCCCATTGAAGGTCTTCCTAATCCTAAAAACATACCTCTTCATGAAATACAAAAAACAATGAATTTGCAGTCACGCTACATGCCAGCACTGTTTCTTGTTGATTTAAAGACACAAAAAATGTCGCCTTTATCCTATGGTTTCGTCTCCACAACCGAGTTAAAAGAACGCCTTTTGGATGTGGCGACTCATTACAAACGATTCAGCTATGAGGGGTTTGAAGCATGATTGTCCGCATCATTTGTTTACTGCTTTGTTCTGTAATTAATTCATTGCACGCTAATGTGGCAATTGAAGAACTCAATGCACTGTTATTGAAAAAGCAAGCCCCTAAGGCTTTTGCACAGAAGGAATCAGCTGAAGTTAAAGAGTTATCCAAAAATTATTATTTTGCATTTATTTTTCGAAGCACCTGCCCACATTGTAAAAAATTCTCCCCTGTTTTAAAGGATTTTTCAGAAACATTCCATATTAAGGTTCGTGCTTTTAGCTTGGATGGAGAATCCCTGGATGGCCTCGATACCACACCATTAACACCTGAGCTTTTTCAAACGTTCTATGTATCAGGAGGGTATAAGCCTACAGTTCCCGCCTTGTTTTTAGTCAATCGACATACCCTGGAAGCCTATGCTGTCTTGTTTGGAGAAGCAACTCCTTATCAGCTGGCACAAAGAGTTCATGAATTAAAGCAACACATTGAGGAGAAATTTAATGATTAGAGCTCTTGTGCTAACCCTTGTTGCATCTTTTACTTGCGTGACAGGACATGGTGTTCATGCATCAGCCAGTGCCGATTTGAATCATTTTTTTAATAATCTTGGATATTCTGCGAATGTCACAGGTAGCCATTCCTATGAATCACAGGCAGCAGGATTTGCATCTTTAGGTTCCGTTTATGCCAGAAATCAGGTGCGCTCCATTCAGATAGCTCACGTTGATGTACCTGGATTTCGTTCAGGATGTGGCGGAATTGATATTTTTGCAGGTGGTTTTTCCTTTATTAAATCAGAGCAGATTGTTTCCTTCATGCAGAATATTTTAAGTAACGGGGCAGGTTATGCAATGAACCTTGCACTGGAGACCGAGTTGCCTGAGATAGCTCATGCCATGCAATACATGCAAAAGCTGGCAAATGACATTAATGGGACGAATTTTAATTCGTGTGAGATGGGAGAAAATCTGACTGCAGCGCTTTATCCTAAAAATAGAGCGGCACATCAGCGTTTGTGTGAGGACATCGGGCGTAATCGTAATGTATACACCGATTGGGCAGAAGCAAGGCATAAATGTTCGACAGGAGGGGAGATTGAAAAGCGATTGGAACAGGCAAAAAACGATTCAGAATATAAAGACAGGGCTCTTTTGAATACCAACGTAGTTTGGGATGCACTACAACAGAATGAATTCATCAAATCGGATACCGAAATTTCAGAAGTCTATATGTCGATTTCAGGAACGTTGGTATTTGATGCCAAAGGAGGGATGCAAACGTATCCCTCTTTAGCGACCAATCAGGATTTTGTAAAAGCCTTGCTCTATGGAGGTAAATTACCCAGCTATAAGTGTAGTGATTCGAATAAGCCCGTAAAATGTCTTGACGTCAATGTGAAAGGAAGCCAGGAGATTAGCAGTAAAGATGCCCTTGTTTCTCAAGTACAAGCCATCCTGCAGGGAGTTTATGAGAATATCAAATCAGGGACGGCCTTAACACCGCAACAAAAAGGGTTAATTGAACTAACCCAGCCGTCTGTATTTCAGCTCATTTCAGCCAGTGCACAACAGAATATCGGCATACAAAGCAGTTATGAATTGGCTCAGAGTGTAGCAACGGATTTGCTTGCCCAGTATCTTGCAAATTCACTTGAAGTGATTCGAGCATCCCTTGCGGGACGTGATTTAGGTAGTGATCATGAAGAGAAGTTATTTAAAAACCTGCAAGTGGCACAACAATTTGTAGATAATTTTAACAGCGAATCCCGAGCACGTTTTAATGCCGCACTGACCACCAATCAATTGGTTCAAAACAACGTGAAGCAGGCACTTAATGCCCTTAATCCCATTTTAAGACAATCATATACCGGAGGGGCACAATGAGCCCATTATTAATCTACACCCCACAAAATGGGATTTATTTAAAAGAGTTGCTTGATGGTATGGCCGCTTTGCTTGGCGAATCCACGTTTAGCACCGCGTGTGACATTATCATGATTTTATCCGTTGGTATGGTTGGTTATCAGTACGTGATGGGGAAAAAGCTCGAATCATTAACTCGCTTTGTGCTGACCACCTTTTTAGTCATGTATTGCGTGCTAGGCATTAAAGTGCCTGTGGCACTTATTGACATGCAGACAGCCGAAGGAGCAGGGGAAGCCTTAACGGTTGATCATGTGCCTTTAGGTGTTGCATTGCCTGCAGCAGTCATTAGTGGCATAGGATATGGAATAACAACGGCCTTTAGTGATGTATTTCACATGCCAGATAGCTTGGAGTACAACAAAACAGGAATGATTTTTGGTGCAAGAACTTGGCTTGCGGCAACCCAGACAAGGTTATCCATGTCGCCTGATTTGGCGCAAGACCTATCGTCTTATATCCGCCAATGCGTGTTTACAGCAAAACTTTTGGCAAGTCACCAATTAAGCCCTCAGGAGCTTACTCAAAGTGCTCATCTTTCTAAAACCTATTTTGAGGAGCCATCACCTATTTATCGGGTGATTCTGCACAATGGAATCAATTTAAGTTGTGATGATGCAGCAGCCAATTTGAAGACTCGACTACCCATTGCAGCGAAATTGGAGTTGGAGCGTCTTAATCATCTGGTAACCACAGGTGCTTTAGGGTCACGCAACACGGATAGCAGTTCTTTGCCAGGCGAAAAGACATTTGGTGACAGGCTGCAAGCTGCTCACAAATATTACATGAACATTACCGAAGATGCGGCTGAAACACTCACCCAAAATATCTTAATTAATGCGACCCGAGATGCTGCTGCCGATGCTTTTGCTTTTTCAGGAGCTGATGCCGCACTCATGAATTACACTAATACAGACAGCACACAAAAAATGCACGTTGCCGAAGCCAATAGCTTTTGGCTTGCAGGATTTCGCCTGCCTTACTATATGACCGTGATGTGGATGCTAACGCTGTGTATTTTTCCATTAGTTGTTTTAACTTCGTTGTTCCCTACTCTGAGTAACGCTTATTTCTTGTGGGTACAATCTCAAATCTACCTTTGGTCATGGCCGCCGATGTTTATTATTTTTCATTGGTTTGTTTCTATGGCTTCAAGTACCACCATTACTTTGTTTGGTCAAAAAACAGGAGGTGTGACCTTCTCTAATATTGATTCATTAGCCAGCATGCACAGTAATTTTGCCTATACGGCAGGTGCATTGGCAGCAAGTGTTCCTGTTATTGCCCTGTACATCACGAAAGGATTGGGACAGATTTTGAGTACATCCTCCCAGCATTTTGGTGGTATGGCACAATCTTTGTCAGTCAGTGAAGCGCAATCTGCAGCTGCAGGTAACATCTCAATGGCAAGTTACAGCGGTTGGAATATGAACTATGAAAATACCAGCGCCAATAACGTTTCGGCTAACAAGCACGATACCAATTGGACGAACATGCATGGGATGCACACGGAACAATTGGGAAGTGGTGTGCTTAAGACGACCACAGGTCATGGAGATGCTGTTTTTGATGTAAGTCCTGGGATGTCACGAGGACCCGTACATATCTCAGATACAAAGGCCTTAAGTGGCTCTTTAAATCAGGCTTTTGAGGAATCCAGGCAGGCTGCAGCCAATGAAAGTCAGCATTATCAAACGTCCTTATCCAGTTTTGCGCACAGTGCAGTACAATTATCGAAAATGCAGGGACATGATATGCGTTTAGGCGATGGAGTATCGACAAGCGAATCCGGTCAATACAGCCAGGCCTTATCGACCATGACGCATATTGCCTCGGATGTAGCTAAACGCGAAGGGATAAGCCAAGAGGATGCGCTGGCTCATATGACCTCAGCTGGATTAAATGCCCACGTCGGAGTCGCAAGTGAAAAAAGTATGCTGGGAAGTATTGGGCGGTTTGCTTTTGGAGCAACAGGAGGTGCTGATAGTCATGCCAAATTCGATAGGTCATCAACGAGTAGTGATCGTTACCATGAAGGCACGGACAGCAGCATGTCAGCGAAGGAAGCAGAAGACTTTAATCAGGCGCTAAATTATGTGAGCCAGTTTGCACAAAACCATCATTTTGATAACAGCCATTCGGAAGGGGCAAGCCTTTCGAATCAAATGGGTACCGATTTAAGGAATGCGCAAACGGCAAGTCAAAACTACGATGCCTCGATGTCCAAAGCAGCTCGCATAAGCACGGCCAGAAGTTATGTCGAATCAAACTCCGATCAAGTGACTACCGATCTAAATCAGGCCTTCTCGAAATATGTTGCCAGTCGAACAGATGAAGTAACTCGTGATGCATTATATTCCAATCCTTCAGATCTGGCTTCATTAAAACAAATACAAACGCTAGCCAACGAGTTTATCAGTGAACAACGAGAAAGTTTAATCGCACGATACGGCAATGCTTCTAAAAATGCTCGGATTGACTCCCTTTATCAGGATGCAGCAAATCCATTAAGAACCAAAGAGTCACAAATGAGAGCTGACTACCACAAAAACAGTAATGCATTGGAGGATTCTGGAAGGACTCTGGGAGTTGGCATGGATGCATCAAGAGCCGAAAGCATGCAGCAAAAAATTAATAATCAGGTCGATGCGGCGGTAAATAAAACAAGCAGTGGAGGAGGACGCTTAAAGAGTCAATACCAGCAAGCGATTGAAACAACAAACAACGATGTAGGCGAAGGTAAAAAACTGGGTCAAACTAACGTGGCTATACCCGCCTATTTTACTAAATGGGTTGATCATCATGATAAATCAGCCCCAAAGAAGGAGCTTATCCATGAATAATGAAGAAATGAATTCACAAGAATTAAAAGAGGCCATCGCCTTGGATATAGAAACATTAAAAACATTAGACGTGGATATTATGCCGGCCAAGGAGTATTACCAGGCGAACAGAAGTTTGTTTTTGCATGTTTTTTTTAAACTATATGGAACAATACTTCTAGGATTTTTACTTCCACTCCCTTTTTATTGGAACGTGTTGAGGGTGGAGACTTCAACGCACGAGCTCATCTATATTTTTTTCTGGCTGCCATTAATGGCTCTAGGACTATGCCTTTTTGTTTTTTTATTCATTTACAGCACATTAAATCAATACATTTTGATTGACTATCAATTGAAACACAAACTAAGAACAGGCTCATTGATTGTAAAACAAATAAGGAGGGCTGGAACTATAGCCTATCGAATATTTGCGGGGATTGTTTTGATTCCTTCGCTGTTCTTGTTTCCCAGTGCTGCCTTCTTCATATCCTTTGGCGCGTTTTTCATTAGCGGGATTTTAACGAGCATCCTTGTTGAAATGGAGCTCAATAGGATAGGCATCAGCGTGCTGTTTACTCTCATAAAGAATTATTTTGATAAGGACAAAAATGCCAGTGCGGCAACACCCTTAAAATAAACAAAACACATCAAAAAGAATAAATTTTAACCACAAATACAAGCAGTGGAAGCCGCTGCTTTGCCCAAAAACCAGCAGGAGGAAGATAAAATGAGTCATGAATCCAATTACAAACATTATACCCGGGGAGGCCAGATCTCATTCCATAATCTGCGGATGTGGTTTCAGATTAACAAAGCGCTCTTTCATGTTTACTTATTCATTTGGGCAGGGTTAAGCATTGTATTGACCTGTATCTTTGCGCCACATGGAATGATAAGACAGACCATGGCCTATCATGCGGCTCATTTTTATCACCTGGCAGGGGTGCCACATGTATTTTCTATCCCTGTTAAAGGGGGGTATGCATCACAAACTGTCGAACAGCTTCTCCACAATCACTATTTTTCTGCAACCTCAGATCGTTTGCTGACACTCCTGTTACAGTCAACTCTATGGAGTTTTCCCTTATCGTTGATTGTGGCACTTTTGGTGAGCCGATATTTCATTTATCGAGGAAAGGTACAAACACAAAACCAATTTATACGAGGGGCGAGTTTAGTCCCATCAGAAACACTTAAAAAACAGATAATAAAGCAAAGGAAAGCATCTGATTTACATCTTGATGGATTTCCCCTGTTGCAAGGTACAGAGGTGCAGCATTTATTGGTTCATGGCACGGTTGGGATGGGGAAAAGCCAGTTCATTATGAAATTGATGGATTGTTTACGTGCGCGTGGCGACCGAGTCATTGTCTATGACAAGGGATGCACGTTTACTCAGGCTTATTTTCAGGAAGGTCATGATGCTTTACTTAATCCTTTTGATGCACGCTGTGCTAATTGGGATTTATGGCTGGAAGCTCCAAAAGATGAATTACTGGAAAATATGGCAGAAAGTCTCATCCCTATGCATGGAGAAAACGATCCGTTTTGGGTTAATGCAGCACGTAC
>NZ_MKTO01000047.1:0-192953 GCF_001897665.1 Legionella sp. 39-23
CTTAACGATGTCAGTCAACGTCGTGAGATGGAACAACAATTAATTCAACAAGCAACTCATGATTCACTCACTGAATTACCTAACCGAGTTTTATTAATTGACCGTGTGGATCAAGCCATTTTACAAGCAAAGAAAAAAGGTTCTCTGTTAGGCTTTTTATTCCTTGATCTGGATCACTTCAAAATGACCAATGACACTTTGGGACATAGCATTGGCGACCGATTATTACAGGCGGTGTCCAACCGCTTGCTTATTGCTACGGATGATTTTGATACCGTTTGTCGCTTAGGCGGCGATGAATTTGTGATTTTACTACAAGATGTTGCAACTGAAATGCAAGCCCAACAAAAGGCAGAAGAAATTCTCACCTCAATCTCCAAACCCATTCAGATTGATCAGCACAATTTAAAAGTGACTGGCAGCATAGGCATCAGCTATTTCCCTAAGGATGGTGATGATTATGAGTCCTTAATGAAGAGTGCTGATTTGTCGATGTATCATGCCAAAGACAGTGGTCGTAATACGTTCCGCACCTATGATAAAGAAATGAACATGCGCATCATTAATCGCATGCAACTTGATAATGCGCTACGTGATTCCCTCAGGAAAAATGAATTTCATCTGGTGTACCAACCCTTTATTAATTTAACGACGAATAAAATTATTGGATTTGAAGCTTTATTACGTTGGCACAGCCATATTTTAGGCAATGTCCCACCCAATGATTTTATAAGCATGGCCGAAGAAAATGGCTTAATTCTTGATATTGGTATGTGGGTTTTACGAGAAGCATGCAGCCAACTCGTGCGCTGGCATGCTCAAGGCTATGATCAGTTAACTGTCGCAGTCAATATTTCTGGCAGACAATTCCGTCAAGTTCATTTATCTGAAGTTATTGAAAAAATCCTTCTTGAAACAGGCTTGCCCGCCAAGTTCCTCGAATTGGAGCTTACTGAAAGTTTGCTTGTTGATAATGTAAAACATGCGGTTGAAACCATGTATGAGTTAAAAGACATGGGCGCCAAATTAGTCATTGATGATTTTGGTACTGGCTATTCCAGTCTATCGTATCTCAAGCAATTTCCAGTTGATAAATTAAAGATTGACCGCTCATTTATTAGTGAGCTAGTCAATCGAGAAAATGATGCCGCCATTACACGTGCAATCATCAACTTGGGCCACAGTTTAAATTTGGAAGTACTCGCTGAAGGAGTAGAAACAGATTTACAACGTGAATTTATTGTGCAACATGGTTGTGATTACGCCCAAGGCTATTATTTTGCAATGCCACAAAAACCTGAAGAATTAAGTAATTTTATTATAGCTCACATTTAAAGTCTCTTTCTTTGAGGTATCCTCACCTTTTTGAATTACAAGAGTTTTTAAAATCACTATTAAAAACAAGAATTAATTCTGCAAGCGCCGACTTAACAGTCTAGCTTATGTTTGCTTGATTCAAACTATCCTAACTTCAGTGCACAGTACCTCTGTCATCCGTTTAAATTAAATTTCCGGCTCTTTCTCAAACCGGTATGATTTTTGCTGGTAAAAATTATGTTGTGATATATTAAGAGTTTTTATGTTGAATTAATTGATTTAAATAAAAAAAACAGTCGTAGCAATTGTGTCTAAGGTGATTTAGGTACCGGTTGCGCTATTGGAAAGCTCAACGCCCACACAAGTGGGAGAGAGGCAGAGGTGAACGAATCCCTCATCCGCCCTCTTCACCCTTATAGGGAGAAGGGATATTTTCCTAAATAGCCATATCATGCGGGTATATCCGGTTGTTTTATACAATCTGGATTTTATCCCTAACCTCACCTATGGCTGCGATCGTTCTAAGGAGATTGGAATGAAAGAAGTAACCATTATTGGTTCGGGTTTGGCTGGGACCTTACTCGCACTCTATTTGGCAAAAAGAGATTACAAACTAGAAGTATTTGATGCACGACCCGATCTAAGGCTCTTGCTTGCAGATGATGGGCGCTCAATTAACCTAGCATTGTCATGCCGTGGTATTACTGGCATGGAAGGTGTGGGTATCATGCCGCAGGTGAAAAAACTCATGGTGCCTATGCGTGCACGTGCGATACATGAGCTTGAAGGAGCTGTTAAATTTCAATCGTTCGGACGACATCATAATGAATACATTAATGCAATTCAACGCAATGAACTCAACATGTTATTGCTTAACGAATTAGAACAATTTCCTAAGGTAAAACTCAATTTCAACACGAAACTTATTGATTTGGATGTGGATAAAAAAATTGCCACTTTTGAACTACAAAATAGCAGCTTCTTAAAACACAGCTATGAGCTTTTAATTGGTGCTGATGGTGCGGGTTCATGCGTTCGGGAACAATTACAGGCAAAGCATTTGGTGCATGCATCACGTACGTTTCTACCTTATGGGTATAAAGAGCTTTCCATTGGCGCGCCGTCGCAAAATCGCCTCATTCACGAGCATTTACATCTTTGGCCTAGAGATGCCTTTTTATTATTAGGCAATCCCAATTTGAACCAGTCAATTACAGGTTCCTTATTCTTGCCCTCTGAAGGAAAAAACAGTTTTGCTGAACTGGAAAATGAATTGCAAATCAATACTTTTTTCAAAGAGTCCTTCCCAGATGCTTATGCGCAAATGCCCAACTTACTTACAGAATTTACGCAACATCCTACCGGAAATATGAGTACTATAAAATGTGATCCTTGGTATTACCAAGATCAATGCCTATTAATAGGGGATGCGGCGCATGGCGTAGTCCCATTTTTTGGTCAGGGAATGAATAGTGCGTTTGAAGACTGTCGTATTTTGAATGAGCTGCTGAATCAATATCATGATGACTGGATGCAAGTATTGCCGGCATTTTATCAATCAAGGAAAGTCAATACTGATGCGGTAGCACAAATGTCTATGGATAACTTCCATGAAATTCAAACCGACATCAGAGACAAACAATTTAACTTAAAGAAACAACTGGAACATGAATTAATGCATCGATATCCAGAGGATTATGTTTCAAAACACGTTTTGGTAATGTTTACCAATACCCCATATGCTGAAGCACAAGCGCATGGGGAGTTACAGGCAAAATTTTTAAACAAAATATGCGACAAAGTGGAGCGAATTGACGAGATTGATTGGAATAAAGTAGAGAAAGAACTTAAACAATATGACAAAAAATTGGCATAATTAAGCTGAATTTTAAAGTAAGTTAAAAAATTCAAGGGATTGCTTTGTCAAAAATTTGACAAACAGGTGATTTTTTATTCATTTTTATTGGCGGACGTGCACTTTATTGCTGAAAAAGAAAGTCTAAATACTCATTTTTCAGGTTATTTGCACAAAAAAGAGAAAAAAAGTTGGTATGCGGCATGCATTGTTAAAACTGTCCAACAAATTATTCTCATGGAGATGGCTATGAAAATCATACAAGATTATATTGATTCCAAACAACAAGAATTCATGAATCATCCTTTTTTTGAAATACTTGAACAATTAAACAGCTTACAAGAATTGAGCTACTTTGTTCCTGAACTGACCTTTTGGGCTATGACCTTTCAAGATATATTAAGAATAAACGAAGAACGAGTAAACGACCCTTATTTAAGAAAAGTTGCTCGTCATCACAGACTCGAAGATGCTGGCCATGAAAAATGGTTCCTGCATGATAAAAAATATATGGAAGCAGTGAATATTGATCCAACAAACGATACAAATGATGTAAGTTGGCTTTATAGCAAAGAAACTCAATTAACTCGTGATGCCGCCTATGCTATTTTAGCTGAGGTGTATAAATCAAATGATGAAATTCTCAATATTGTTCTCCTTTTAACAATTGAATCATCAGGACACGTTTTCTTTGAAAAAGTTTCCAAACAAGTAAAACAAACAGGCGAAGATAAAAACCTCAAATATTTCTCTTCATCACACTTGGAAGTAGAAATGGCTCATGCCTTGTTTGAAGAAGAAATGGAACGCTCTTTGTTTGCAAGAACAGTACCAATCCAAACTCGACGCGAAGCATTAAAAATGATAGACCGCTGCTATGATGCGTTTAACAAGATGTTTGATGGATTGATTATTGCTTGTAATCGAAGACTCGAATTGGCAAAACAAAGGAATCATCAAGATGCCGCAAATAAAGAACCAGTGGAACTCATTTCACATAAAGCAGTGTAAAAAAGCGTTTGGACAAGCGGTGCTCAGCGATGAGCACTCGCTTTTTTTATTTCAAGAAGATTTTGGCAAACTAATACACTCTAATCCTGTTGCAGTCTTCGAACCTAAAACCATTGTAGAAGCCCAAGCATTGATACGCTATGCCCATGAGCATCAATTGCCGATTACTGTTCGTGGCAATGGCTTGAGCCAAAGCGGACAAGCGCTTGCAGTTCCTGGTGGACTAATCTTAAGTATGAAACACTTTAACAAGGCCTCAGAAGCTGATGCCGATTCGATCTGGGTCGAAGCCAATACCACCTGGTCTTCTTTATTAGAGCACTCGTTAAAACAGTCCATGGTTCCTTATGTGCTCCCTCATAATTGTAATTTATCCGTTGGTGGGGTGCTTTCTGCTGGGGGAATAGGTGCTGCATCATTCAAATATGGCAGCGTTGTTGCACATGTAAAAGCCTTAGACGTGATGCAAGCCAATGGAGAAATACTACAAACAGAAAACAAATCGCCGCTCACGCAAGCGTGTTTGGGGGGCCAAGGACGTTTTGGCCTTATCACTAAAGCGTGCATTGCATTAAGACCTTGTTTAAAAAATGTTAGAACCTTCTTTTTACTTTATTTAGATAAGCAACAATGGCTTGATGACTTGCTTTTGTGTCAAACAAACGCTGATTATGTGGAGTCCTTTTGCACACCCGCAATACAAGGGGCAAAACTATCAGAAAAAGGCCGTTTACCTTTTGCGCAGTGGTTTTATGCACTGCATGTCTCTGTAGAATATGATAGCGAGCTTCCTGATTTTACTCACTGGGGATTAAAGCCTTGGCAACTCCTACATATCCAGGATGAATCCATTCAGTCTTATTTACATCGTCATGATTCACGCTTTAATGCAATGAAAATGACGGGCCAATGGGAGCTGCAACACCCATGGTATGAGTGTTTTATATCCGCTGCACAATTGGAAAATCTGGAAGAGTTATTAGCAACTTTACCATTACACTATGCTACCGTAGTCCATATTGCACGCGTTGCTCCGCTTGGCCCTAGTGGATTTTTCCAACTTCCCAAAGACAAAGAGATTTTTGCACTGATGATCCTGAATCCAGGTTTGCCAACAGCATTAATTCCAAGTTGTTTGGAAACTATTAAACGCTTGGATGCACTCTTGCTCCCCCAAGGTGGCAAACGTTATTTGTCTGGATACTTAGGTGATACCCCGGATAAAACATTTTGGCAAAATCATTTCGAGGAACGGTATGATGCGTGGATGCAATTAAAAGAACAGTATGATCCACAACATATTTTTTGTTCGGTGCTACATCCTGAATAATGAACCGGATGCTTTGTAACCTGGGTGAAGGTGAAGGCAAAGCCGTAACCCGGGATCGCAAGATTCATTCATGTTCGCAAACCCGGACTCCGTTGCACTGCACCCAGACTACATTGACGTCTTAGGTTTAAACTCCATCAAAGTAAATAAACTATTTGTTGGATAACTGTTTTTAAAGGTAAATCCTGTGGGCTCAATTGATTTTTGCCATTCAGATAAGGTCCGTTGTCTGCCACCTAATAAAACCATCATCACCAGATCCATCGTTTTATTGGGATGAGGTTTATTGTCATCGGGCATGACTTGTTCCACAATAAACAAAGTAGCATGTTGAGGCATTTGTTGTGCGCAATTCTTTAATATTTTATGCATCATTTCATCATTAAAATCATGCAAAACGCCTTTAAATATATAGGCATCTACTTGCGGTATTGTCGCAAAAAAATCCCCCTCTTGTAGGCTAACTTTGTTGGAAAAAGCATGGGGATCCAATTGGCCAATCACTGCCGGGGTGTCAAAAAGAATTGCGGTTAACTCAGGATGTTGGGCAGTGATGGCTTTTAAAAGTCCACCGCGTCCACCACCCATATCGACTATGCTGGAAAAAGTAGAGAAATTGAATGCACTACTAATTGCCTTTTCATCATAAGAAGATAGCTTTGCCATCCCTCTATCAAAATTTTGTTGTTTCTCTGGGTGTTCGCTAAGAAAACTAAAAAAATCATCGCCATGTTGTATTTCAAACGCAGGCGTTCCAGTCTTAAGACTGGTATCTAATTGCGAAAAGGCTTGCCACCAAATATCATCAACCATACATAACACATCACGCATGGAATGAGGATCATCATCCCGAAGCGGATTGGATAATTCAGTCAACGAATAAAAACTATTATCGAAATTAAATAGATTATAACTCGTTAGAAATTTTAATACTCTATCCAATAATTCGGGCTTGCTTTCGGTGAGTTTGGCCAACTCATCAATTCGTTTAGGTCCAGAGGCAAGATGATTTGCAATACCTAATTTGGCTACAGCATGTAACGCTCGTGAAACCACATACCAGCGTGACATGATTGCTAATTGAATATGAGGTGTGTCCATTTGAGATTGCATTTTATAATTCCTTTTAACTCAGTTTAAATTCTGTTTATTCGTCATCCCGAACGTCGCGAAGGATGGCATAGGATAGCAAATCGTGAACAGAACTTATTTATTATTTGTTAATTAGATCAGAAAGTTAAGTGTTTTTTTATTTAAATTTATCCCCAAAAAAAAACGTACGCATTGATATAGAACTGTTCTCAATTCCTTCATAAATAAACACCAGTTCATCGTCATTGTGTGTTGCGCCTAAGATATAGAACAAAGGATAATAATGATCCGTTGTTGGCACACTCAGTTGTCCTGCAATTGTATCACGATAATGAGTACGCAACGCGACAAAATCCCTGGATATGAGCTTTTCTTTGATCCATTCGTCAAACTCAACTGCCCAATCATAGGGTTTTGATTTACATTCCCAACTAATTTTAGAAAGGTTATGTACTAAATTGCCACTACTGATAATAAGAATGTCTTGTTCTCGTAGCAATTGTAATTGCTGGCCAATTTGATAATGAAACTCTTCGGGTTGTTTTAAGTCGATACTCAGTTGAATAATAGGAATATTCGCACGCGGATACATATGCCGCAGCACAGACCAAGTTCCGTGATCCAATCCCCATTGCGTATCATCAAAATAAATTGGGGTTTTGCTGACAATCCTTTGAATCAATTCCGCCGTTTCAGGAGAACCAGGAGCTGGGTATGAAATATCAACAAGCTTTTTGGGAAATCCATAAAAATCGTGAATCGTTTTGGGATGAGACATATGAGTGACCCACGTACCTGTAGTTAGCCAGTGTGCTGAAATGCAGACGATTGCCTTGGGTTGCGGTATTTTGTTACCTAATGCATGTAAACTCAATGTAAATTTATTGGTTTGCACGGCATGCATAGGGCAACCATGGCCGATAAAAACCAATGGCATTCGCGTTTTTCTGTCTAAATTATCCATAACATCCATGATAAGCACCGCTAATCAGTACTCGCCTAGTATCAATATTAGTTCAAAAAAATTGCAGCGGTTTAATTTTCAACCCTAGATATTGCAAAAAGTGTCAATTCGATTTGGTTGTCTATTGGGAGTTAAAGGACTATCCATCGCAATTTTACTATGTTCAACTAATAATCACTTAATCCGGTTTTCATATAGTTCGCCATGTATTAATTAAAATGATGGTGATCAATTATGTGGTATGTGGAAATAATGAGTAAATTATTACAGGTCCTTCCTACAGAGAACAGAGAGGATGGAAAAATTTTTTTAAATAACCTTTTTTTCCATGCAGGCATGGTAACAGGACCTCAAACGGAAATAGAATTTGTTCTAGGTCTTATTGAGAAATCATTTTTAAAGTTTGAGGAGAACGCACCTGGCTCAGTCGCTTTAAGCGAATTCTGCAAACATATTTTTGGACTCATGCTACTCTACAGTAAATCCAGTACCGATAATGCTATTTGGAATGAGGATTTTATTCCAGCATTAGAACAAGGCCAAATGACGCGCTTTTTAATTGAGGATGCGAAAGAGCGAGCCAAAACACCATTGCTTAGACTTCTTCGTGATATTGAAATGGATGCCATCGCCAGTCTAAATCACAAGGTTGATATTAACTTCGCTCATTTAAGGCTCATTTTCAATAAATATGGCACCGAAAAAACAGCTCAATTTTTCTTTAAAATTTACGCGCCAGAATTAGATAATGAAGACTGTAACGAAGGTTTTAAACAACTCGTCCAAGATGCAAAAACATTTGTTGAAAAGCAACCGCCGATTGTCCCCCAACCGTCTCTGGCTAAATCACGACGATTAAGCATATTTCAGTCAATTACAGAGCATCGTGATAAAACCGTTGCTAACCACGAAGACTTAAAAATACAGCATCAATAAATTCCGGGACATATGAGGTGTTAGGTAATCGTTGACAAAAAAGGCACTTGTAGGCTGGGCTGTTAAGTCCAGCATGTAACAATGCCAATAATAATTCTTTCTTAAGACCAATGGATAAGCACTTGTTCATTGGGGTTCCCGTGAGGTTTCATAATGGAACTTTGGAGAATACGAATTAACTCAGTAGATGCTGGGCTTAACAGCCCAGCCTACAGCTATTGAGCTTTGTCAACGAATTCCCTAACACATCCTGGGATGACAACACCCTTCTTTCTTGTAAAAAATGTGTCTCATACAAAACATGTTATTATGGGGCTCAGCTCAGATAAAGAATAATCATGAATAAAGCTCAATATAAAATTGTGACCCTTACTGCGCTTGGCGGTGCTTTAGAGTTTTATGATTTTACGATTTATGCGCTCTTTGCCTCCTACATTAGTCAGAATTTTTTCACAAACAACAATGCGCTTATTGGATTAATCAATACTTTTGCCGTCTTTGCACTGGGTTATTTGGCTCGGCCTATAGGTGGGGTGGTATTTGGGCACTTAGGTGATAAATTTGGTCGAAAATCTGCTTTTTCGTTAGCTGTTTTTATGATGGCAACAGCAACCCTGCTTATGGGGTGTTTGCCTAATTATCAATCCATTGGCATTGCCGCCCCCATCATCCTCATTGTTTTACGTCTGCTTCAAGGCTTCTCTGTGGGCGGTGAAATTCCGGGAGCTGCAGTATTTACGATAGAGCACATTCCTCAAAAAAAACATGGATTTGCTATCGGCCTGGTATTCATGTGCATCACCCTTGGCAATAGTCTGGGCGCCTTAGTAGGATTTATTCTTACCTCCATATTAAACCAAGAGCAAATGATGTCGTGGGGCTGGCGCATTCCGTTTGTGATTGGATTTGGTTTAGGAGTTATTAGCTATATTATTCGCAGACAATCGATTGAAACCCCTGTTTTTCTTACTATGGCAAAAGAAAAAAAACTACATCATCAACCATTTTGGGGACTGTGGACTTTATCTTGGGAAAAATTATTGCGTGCATTTTTATTCACCGCGGTCTCTTCTAGTATTATCTCACTGTTTTTGTATTTACCCGCGTATCTTACCTCTATAGTCAAACTCACAATCACACATACCTATTTGATTAATTTAGTAAGCTTTTTAAGTTTTGCGATACTCACTGTCGTCTTTGGTAGCTTATCTGATCACTACAATCGTAAAAAATTACTGATAGCTGGGGCCTTACTTTTGATTTTATCCTGTTATCCACTTTTTTATGGACTCAATCATTTGGGTGAATCCTTTGTTTGGGTTTTCACATTATGTTTTGCTTTGTTTGGAGCCATGATCAATGGCAGCTACGTAGTCCTTATTAGTGAATCATTCCCCGCACATTTACGTTACTCAGGGGTTGGATTCAGTTACAGCCTTGGCATCGCATTATTTGGGGGTATTGCCCCACTTGCCTTTACGCAACTCATCCATATCTTGGGAGCACCTGAAGCGCCGGCACTATACATCTTGGCATGTTCTTGCTTCACCCTCATCGCTATTTTGCGTTCGGGTCATTCAGAGCAAAAACCTGCTCCCCTGCAAGGCAATGAACAGGCCAATCTTTTTTAGTAAGCGCATTCACTTCGGTATAGTTCTTTAATTACTACGTTCCGTGGACAAGCCACAGGACATAGTAATTGGGTGGGAAGCATTCTATAGATGTAATGCTGTTGCCAAGGCTGTTTGTTCTTCTACTACAATTTGTTCTTGCTGTGGGCGTTTAAAACCTCGTTGTTCAAGACCAGATGAGTCTACAGGAATGATTTTACCCCAATGACTGATATGAATATTTTGTGCCGGATGGGATTTAGCAAGTAATAGATTCACGACATCATTTTCAAATCCTACTGGACCACAAACAAAGATGGAGGTTTCAGGCTCAATTGCTTTTGTTTTTAAATGTTCTGAAACACGGCCTGATTTAAACCGATGGTCTCGTTCTTCTGTAAATGTAATATAGTGTTGCTCATCCTGATTCAGCTTCAAAACTAACTTTGGAAATGGGAGATCTGCAAGCTGTTTTGCAGAATAAATAACCGCGACCTCTTTTCCTTCGCATATTAAATTTTTATACATGTTTCTCATAACCGATTCTGCAGAGCCTGCACAAATCAATAATACTTTTTGCCCTGTGGGTTTAAATTCATTACCACAGGGAGCATCAATATCAAGATGCGAATCGATTAGGCTTTCAGAAAGACAATTTTTAGCTCCTTTTTTCATCAATTGACTGATCTTAATGTACGAATCACTTTTAGCAGATGCAATCGCTAAATAAATGGGTTTGTTACCCCCATGAACAACCACGTATTGGCCATTTCCACAATCTTTTGGACTAACACCTTGCACTTCTAAACTATAGACTTCGCTTTCTCCGTGCGTTCTCTTTTCTTTGATTGTCGCTTGATGATGTAAGCCCATGGATAACCTCTAATTAAATTGAATTGCAATAAATAACGATATGTCGTAAACGATTTCGCGACCTCCAAGTCATCGAAATGTCCACTGTTTGAGATGTTTAGACCGCAACCGCCTTGTATCTGGCAGCACGCCTTTCACAAGGGCTCCAGGCTAAAGAAAGATTTTTTATCATCACTTTTTGGGGACTGATCAAAAAATCGCAACCTCAGAGCTCTGTATTTAATCCTCCCTGAGAGCGCATTTATTATACAAATAGTTTCTTAACAAATTATTATGTAACTGAAAAAAAGCCGTGAGGTGCACGAAGATGGATGTGTATCTGAAGTGATAAGTATGGGCATAGAAGCCCATACCATGAAACAGTGATCAAACTACTCGGCTAATGCTACAGGCAGCATAGCCGCATGACTCAAGCTTGCTATTCTTACGCCAAAAGCAACGAGTAATCCGCCCATAATTTTAACAATATAATACTGCAAACGATTCAAGTTGGTTTTGACATACTGATGCGTCAGCATATATGAAAGGCCGGAAAACCAAATCATGTGAATTAACGCGATTTCTACCCCATAACCTAACTCAGTAAAAATAGAATGGCCTGGTTTTACAACTAAAGTGAAGAAAGCCAGTAAAAACATAATCGCTTTGGGATTTAAAAGATTACACAACAAACCTTGGTTAAAAGCCTGCAAGCCAGTAATCGAATGCGTTGCATGATGAGCATCCAGTTTCATCATTTCCCGTTTGGCCAATAAGCTTTTGATACCAATATAAATCAAGTACGCCGCCCCCAAATATTTGATAATACTAAACGCAAGCAATGATTGCGAAATAACAATCGCCAACCCTAAAATACAATAACTTGCATGAATTAAAAGACTTACTGAAACCCCAAGGGCCGTATAGATTCCTACTCGTCTTGAATAAAGTAAGGAATTTTTAGTAACCAGGGCAAAATCAGGACCAGGAGAAATTGCCGCTAACAGAATCAACACGCTTATCGATAAAAACTCTTGCACAATATTCTTCCATAGAATCATAAAAATATAATTATAACATGAAACTCATGACGCGAACGTGAGCGTCAATGAAAGTAATCGTATCAAGATTCTCTTTTCTTTTTTTCAGCAGCAACTAAAGACTCATACCACTGCTGATCCTTATTATCTCGATAATATGTGGTGAAATTTTTATCCGCGCTCAAGGATTGCTGTGCGTAGGCTTCTTGAGTTAAGGAACACTGAGAATCAAAAATGGAGCCAATATGCTCTGCAGTATACCGTGACGCATCTTTCCCACCATGGCCATCATAAATCCCTATCAAAAAGGGAGCAGATGGAGAAAGTGTTTGTACGGCAATTGAAATATTATCTTGTGAACCCGATGCCAGCGCCTCATTAGCGAGCGCTTTTGCTAATAGATGTTCCTGTTGTGTGCTGACAAATGATATTTTATTGAAACAATGAAGAAGCCATTGTTCATGTTCTTTCTGGGTCTGCGAAGCTAAAGGTTCGGTAAAACCATCACACGTAACAATAATTTGCACTTTCGCTACATGTTCTGCAGCAATATCGAGATATGCATAAATTTTATCGAAAGGATTGATGTCGATACTCGCATCAGCACAAACGACTTGGGCATTAAAGTCAAAATCGCCGATTGCACGCGATACTGCCAACTGACCGTTGATGCGATCAAAAAAGACAACACCACCAGCACTTTGTATACGATCTAACTCAAATCGAGGATGATGAATCATACTATTTAAACGCAACACCCCGACCAACTGCTCCTGCGTATCATAAACCACCGCAAAAGAAACTGAATCGGCTAAAGTTGCGGTAATTAACGTGCCTTGCCCATCATATACCGTAGTTGATGCTGTAGTACCTCCATGTATAAAGTGATGACCTGAACGATTAACCAAGTGATAACTGGTCCACAAACGACGACCAATTTCTGGAGGGGCAAGCAAATTAAAATGATCTGGCGTATACCAAGAGGCAAAGGCAGCATCTTCTTGGCTTGGACGCGCGCCCATAGTCTCATATAAACCGAAACCATGCTCTTGCACCCATTCACAAACATCAATCCCATCATGCGGCAGTGATGTAATTTGCTCAATGCGAGTCATACGCTGTCCTTATCTATAACCCCCTGTAGAACTATAGCATAAAGAATCCATGCACCAGGATGCTATCCCAAGCGTAAGCTGAGCTTAACAGCCTACACTTACTTTATCCATCACTATGTTCTGCTTCTGTTATTTGCGTTAAGTACCCGCACTGCAACAAATAATTAAGGTATCTATTGAATAAAACATCATCTATTTTTTCACAATAAATTCCATGTGCAGCTAACTGAGTTTGAGTATAAGTACAATCAATTTTCGCTTTATTATTATGAAGATATAACTCAAATAATGACCGATCTTTTTGTCCTACTTTTTCCGTAAAAAAGGGGCGTAATGGAGAAAATGAATGATCCAGATGGCGACTATTTTGTTGAATCATTTTTTCCCAATCAGGGTAGGCAACCTCTTTTATCTTAAAACCTTTCGCCTGCACATAGCCAAATAATTGCGCTACACTAACCTCTTGGGGATTGATTAAATGATAAGTGTCCACCTGATAGGGTTTTTCCTTGGCAAGATGAGCAATCGCCTTAGCAACGTAATCGACAGGGACAAAATTGAACCCCACATCCAGTGTGGGCCTAGCTCCCAAATCGATACAGCCCTTGAGGATACGACATACTACATCATCATGGTTCCAGTGCCCCGTTTGACTTTCTCCTGTAATCAAGCTGGGCCTGTACACGACCGTTGGAATATTGTAACTGCGTGCATGCAGTACCAGTCGTTCTGCCAACCACTTTGTTTGATTATAGCCACCATAAATTCCGTCCTCAGGTACCAGCTCATTATGTTCATGAATCACTGCCTCATCTGCCAAATCAGCGGACATAAAATAGCCCACTGTTGAAATATAATGCAGCGCTTTCAGACGCTTATATCCGGCCAATTTAATGAGTTGTTGTGTGCCGAGCACATTGCAGACCATCAGTTTTTGATAAGGATAGATAAAGTTAAGTACTGCTGCACCATGGAAAATAAGATCAATAGTGTCGGCCAAATATTCCCAATCTTGTCGGAAAAGACCTAAATTGTTTTTTTCCAAATTACCTAATACGACCTTAACGCGCTCATGAAAAACCACATCCCATAAACCATAATGCTCCATGTTTTTAATCACGCGGCTCATACCTGCAGTGAGTGAACTGGCCTGCACAAGGCAGGTAATGCGCCAATTGGTATGGGTTAGTAGTTCATGCAGTAAATAAGCGCCCAAAAAGCCTGTGGCTCCAGTGAGTAACACGTGTTGTGGTATCGGTTTAGGCTCACACGTGATATGAGGTCTTATATTCTTATATTGATTAAACTCAGCAAGCAAATCGATTGCAGAATGTAGTTCCTCCTGCTTTGTGGTGCCTGTAGCGAATAAATCCATCATGTCGCTCAAGCTGGGATCCCCTAATAAAAACTCAATGGATATGTCTTTATCCACGTGGGTTACAAGAACATCATGTAACTGTCCTAGCTTCACTGAGCTTAAGCCTAATTCACTTAATTTTTTTTCTTTAGCTACTGCGGTAATATCGCAATTGAAGATCGGTTTGAACAACTGGATAATATCTGCATTATCAGCCTCCTGCTCCCCTATTTCATCCCCAGAGTTCTTATCGATACAGATAATATCTAAACCACCCTCTAAATATTTTTTCTTACATAACAGGCGTTGTGTTTTGCCACTAGTGGTTTTGGGAACCGAATTACGGCCGACAAGCGCTATAACATCGGCATCAATTCCATGTGTTTGCAATAACTTGTTGCGTAAGGTTCTGATAATTTCTTCGAAATTCAGTACCTGAACGTTCTTTTTAATTTCGTGGACAACCACCAATAAGTCACAATCATTTTCTTCTATCGAGAAAATGACACAACAATGCGCACGTAAATGAGGATGGCATGTATGAATGGCATCTTCCAAATCATGTGGGTAATAATTACATCCACGAATAATAATTAAATCTTTTAGGCGCCCTGTTACATAAAGTGCCCCCCGATCAAGATAACCCAAATCTCCCGTGCGTAAAAAAGAATGTTCTTTATTCCCAATGCGCGCATTAAAAGAATGCTTGCTTTCTTTAGGTAATTGCCAATAACCTTGGGCAACACTCTTGCCCGCAACCCATATCTCACCAACCACTTTCTCCGGACACTCCTGTAGCGTGTCGGGATTAACAATCGCAAGATGACAACTATCAATGGGCTGACCACAATTAATCACACTGCGGGCATCAGGATGTGTTTCATCACAAAAAAGTACTTTGCCCTGATTGAGCATGTTTTTATCTACACATTGGCTGCTGACTCCATGCTTACGACACCCTCCAGTAACCATCAATGTTGATTCAGCAAGCCCATAACACGGATAAAAAATCTCAGGCGAAAATCCACAACGAGCAAAGCGTTGAGTAAAGCGCTCGATAGTTGCTTTACGAATAGGCTCAGCACCACTCATTACGAATTGCAAACTGCTTAAATCCAATCGACTGAGTTCTTCTTCAGTGGTTTGACTCGTACATAAGTCATAAGCAAAATTGGGGGCTACCGTTGCCGTAGCGTGATAGTGTGATATGGTTTCTAGCCAAATTGACGGGCGGTGCAAAAAAGCCAATGGTGACAGGAGTTTTGCGGGAATTGTGCTGAAGACAGGTTGTAATATCCCGCCAATAAGTCCCATATCATGAAAATGAGGCAACCAAGACACACTAATATCCTCTGGAGTGATATCAGTTGCTTTTCCGATTACGAATAAATTATGCAGCAAATTGCCATGACTGATCATGACTCCTTTAGGTGTTCCAGTGGAGCCTGACGTATATTGTAACAAGGCGAGGTGATTCTCAGTCAGCTTAGGATAATGCCATGTATTCGTTGCATTAAGCCAATCTTCCGTAGTGATGAAGTGTAGTGCGTCATCATGCGAGAGTTGCTCATTTAATTTTTTGCTTTGCTGCATTAACTCTTTTGTAGTTAAAACAACATGGGCCCCTGAGTTTTTAATAATCTGTTGGAGTTTTTCAGCCCAATCTTTGGTTGTGGGAGAATAAGTAGGCACCGCAATGGTTCCTGCATACAAACAACCAAAAAAGGCCGCAATAAATTCAAGGCCAGCAGGATAAAGAATTAATACACGAGCGCCAGGATGTGTTACTTCATACAGAATACTTGCTATTTTTTTTGCTTGTTCCGCCAATTCACTATAAGTCAGACTGTTGTTTTCCTTTATTTTTCTGTCTATGAACGTATAGAGCGGGAAATCTGGATTGTCCTCTGTTTTTTTTTCCAGTAAATCGACCAAACTTGTGTAATAACTTTCCAATGCCAAACCCCTAGTCACATTTTTTGCAATGGCCTCGAAGTACATAATACTCTTGGACGCAATTTATTATGGAATATCTATTTGAAAAGTACAGCAATCTCAGACAAACTAAAAAGGTTTTAAATGACGTGGTAGGATTAATTGCATGTTTCAGTTCATAGTTAAAGCCATTTTAAAAATAAAAGAAGCCAGTCTTTATTCTTTTGCAGGGTTAAAAGCCGCCTTTCAAGACGAGTTTGCATTCCGTCTTGAATTGTTAGTCAGCATTGTTGCCTTACCTGCTGCGTTTTTTATCGGGAAAACATCCGTTGAACGCGCTTTATTAATTAGCACATTACTCATCGTAATGGTCGCTGAATTATTAAATTCCGCTGTAGAAACCACGCTAAACCGCATTGACCGCGCCTGGAACCCATTAACTAAAAAAGCAAAAGATCTAGGTTCTGCGGCAGTGTTCATCACCATTGTTAATGCACTTGTGGTATGGATCTTGGTGATTATCTCTCGGTTTTAGAATAAGGTCGGGCCTTGGCCCGATAATATATTGCCCTGTACCCAGGCTACGAACTATATTTAAATTAATGCGTAAAAGAATTCGTACCCTGAATAAATTGTGCGATTTCATCCAATTGTTTTTTTGCAAAATACTCTTTTTGATCTTTTTGCGGATCAATTTGCGCCAGTTTTTTATAAAGTTCCTCTATATTTTGATGTCGGCCTTTACCCACAACTTTGGAATGGCTAAAAAAGTAAAATAATCCGGGAGCAATCTTAACTTGACCAATTTTGTGTAATTGTTCAATTTGTTGTAAAGGTGATAAATTAGAACATAAAATACTGGCAATCTTCCTCATCCCGGTGCTGTTTGTATTTGTAAATTTCTTAGCTAACTGTTTGTTGTCCATAAGGCCTTTAACACAATCCTGAAAACTAGTCATTGCTTCTTTAAATTTCAAATTTTCCTTTTGCAACTTGCGAATTACTTTTTCCACGTTGGGATAAGGATTATCTTGATCCTCAAAATCTGCCCTTCGATTTTCCTTGATTAATCTTTTTGCCAAGGCGTAATGAGATTGGGGTAACGCGAATGTGGCAATTTTTTTATAAATTTTTGCTCGTTTATGGAGCATGGTCTGATTAAATGCATGGCTCAGTGGACTCTTTTCATCCAATAGGTTCGCTCTAAATGGAACTAAATCATGTTTTGATTGTAACAAATTCATTTGTTGGTGATAGGCTTCAAACTCTCTAAAGAGGCGGACCATTTCCGTCCAATTATCATTAAAATTTTTATAGACATCCATTCTCATAGGTAGGGTAATTAGAAATTTATTCAGTTCATCAATTGTTGGGCGCTCTTTGGGTTGTTGACTTTGTAGATGTTTGAGTAAAGTTTTTATATCGTCTAAAAGATAAGGGTCGATTTCAGATACATTATAACCTGTAAATAAGCCATCAAAACAATAAGACGCTGCGGCTAAATCGGGTAAAGTTGCCGCTAATTCTTTATATTTTAAAACATTTGTGGCCCCGAAAATTTCACCCAATATTGCAGCCAAAGCATACATATCAGACTGATAAGTAGTGCCTTTGCCAAGAATCACTTCCGGAGACATATAGGCAGGTGTTCCCGAAAAAATTAGATTATTCTTTGAATGAACATCTTCGGCCAAGCCAAAATCAATGAAAATGATAAGAAATTGACCATTTTCCAGCTTTTTATAACATATGTTTGCAGGCTTAAGATCGCGATGTACCACACCTTTTTGTTGTAATAACAGCATTTCACTGGCTATGTGCGCAGCGACTGCCAAGCGAAACTGAAACGAATATTTGTGACTGGGCTGAAAAGGCAACAGCTTATCCAGACTGATCCCACAATCCTCAAGGATTGTAATGACTCTATCTCCGGCCCCAACAACAGCAACAACGTTCACCCCATGCTTTTTTTGCCTAAGCGCTTCTTTTCCTGTTCTCTGCAATAGCACGGAATAGGGGGTTTCTTTAGATGGAATCTGTACCTTGACCACATCGTTTACAGGAATGAGTTCTGCTTGATAATGCTTCTTTTTGGCGTCATGTGTTACCACGATTTTATATTTTGATTCATTAACGGTAGCAAAACCACCTCGACCTTTGCGGGTGTTATCAACGATATGCCATTGATTTTTACCTGAAAGAACCAAGCTGTGACTAAAAGTAAATTTAGGTTCCTTCTTAAAAATACTTACTTTTGATTTTGACAGTTTTACTGGAAATGGGCTATCAAATAGTGTGGGTAGAAAATTTACACTCTCATTTTGCTTAAATAAATATTTAGCAACTTTTTCATCCAGAAAAATTGGTTGTTTCGAACTACTCCATAATGCATCGAAATCAATGTGCTTCATAAGTCCATAATGCTAAAGCCCAAACAGGATACCCATACTAGCAGCTTATTTCCAAATAAGAAAAAAAATTTAAATTCACTTACGAGAATTCTCAATTCGGGTTAATATAAGCGCATATTAAAGTAGCTGCATACCACTAAATCCAAACATGTCCAAACCAATAAATCATACAAAACGCGTCTCCTATGTTGTTCCGGTTTACAATGAAGAAGCAGGCATAGCCGAATTTATTGCGGCATTAACTGATACGCTAAAAAAACTTGGTTACGCTTATGAAATACTGCTTGTGGATGACGGTAGCCAGGATAATACGCCGACAATCATTCAACAATTAAGGGCACAATTCTCTCTGCGCTGCATTCGTTTTAGCAGGAACTTTGGCAAGGAGAATGCGATAAGTGCAGGCCTTGACCATGCTCAAGGTGATGCGGTGATTATCATGGATGCTGACTTCCAACATCCTCTGGAACTCCTCAGTCAATTTCTTGCCAAATGGGAGGAAGGCTATGATATGGTCTATGCTGTTCGGCAAAACCGTACTAATGAGTCTTGGCTAAAAAGGACCTGCGCTAAAGCATTTTATCAACTGACGTCGCGAATAAATCGGATTAATATCCCTGCAAACGCCGGCGATTTCAGACTGTTGGATCGCAAGATTGTTAAAGCGCTGCAAAAGCTACCCGAACGCAATCGCTTTATGAAGGGTTTATACAGTTGGGTCGGTTTTAAACAAGTTGCCATTCCTTTTGAAGTCCAACCGCGTAAGACAGGCACTTCACAATGGAATTTTTACTCGCTTTTAGATTTAGCAATCACGGGAATTACTTCATTTACTGCCTTTCCATTACGGATGATTGCGATTGGCGGAATTGGTGTTGCAACTTTAGCCATATTGTATGGAATTTGGATTGTAACCAGTACCTTGATATTCGGTATAGAAACCCCTGGTTGGGCAACTATAGTCACAACGATTACTTTTTTTGGTGGCTTACAACTCTTTGCTCTGGGTGTAGTAGGTGAATACATTGGTCGCGTTTTTGATGAAGTCAAACATAGACCCCATTACGTTATTGATGAGGAATCCAGTTTTGATGACAGCTCAACTTAAATTAGGGCATAGGCTAATTTATTTTGCCGGTATAGGTGGCACTGCTGCTTTGATACATCTCTTTACGGTATTCAATTTAGTGAATTTTATGCAGCTACAAGCACTCACTGCCAATGTTTTTGCCTTTTTAATTGCTTTTAATGTCAGTTTCTTGGGGCATAAACACCTTACTTTTTCTCAGTTACATGATGAAAAAATTTTGAGCTTGCCTCATTTCTTTGGCGTAGCAGCCTCGGCTGGAATCATTAATGAAATACTTTACTTCTTACTTTTACGCTACACCAGTTTGAATTACCTGTTTGCTTTATTTCTCGTTTTGGGATTTGTTTCTGTTTATAGCTTTATCATCTCCAGATTTTGGGCCTGTCGGTAGATTCATTAGTGATTAGCCCCCAGCCTACGTTTAGGTATTTTTGAGTCATTGAATAAGGTGAAGTGTATTGCTTTAAATATCCACGTCACCATGTGCAAGCGCAATTTCATTTTCACCACGAATGCATTGAATTTTCTTCTTTTTTACGTCAAAGACATATTGTAAGCGACAATATTCTCTAGGGTTAGACAGTAAGTTCGCATTAAAAACAACGAGATTAACTCCTTGCAACTGCCTTGCTGATGGAACAATCAACAAAGGATGCCCCTCCTGAGCTACCCTTCTACCTATTTCTTGGCATTGCGTGTAATTAGTCGGATCAATTAACCAAGGAAACTCTTCTTTTTTTTCTGTTAGGTCCAGCCCCAATCCCTGGCAGTATACTTTTGCAACTCGCCTATCAATAATGACCGTATCTTGAGTTTGAAAAATGTCCCAGGAATCTTTTATTTCCTGAACAAAATGATATCGGGTTTCATAAATCGTTGTGTTTAATGTTTCTGAACCATACCAGCACGCAATGGAGCCATCGCTGTAACGTGAGCTGGTTATGTTTTCAAATGGGTAATCAATAAAATCATTTTTACTGTAATCAAATCCACGCTGAATTAACGATTGCTGGGTTAACACCGGATGGGTATGGCTTTCTATAGTATTGGCGGCTTCCCAATTGATGGGATCATCGCTGAGATCATCAAATAAATCCTGGGATACTTTTATGCCTCTGATGTTTCTAAAAATATCCTGTGCGTATTCCCTCGCAGTATCAAATAAAGACACGTTTATTGACCTCGCATAAAATCAGTGAGCCGTCTTATTTGCGCAATTCCTATATAGCCTTGCTCAAGCATAACATCCAAAGGACGCAGATTATGGAGCTTTAAATTTCTTCCTTTTATCCATTGATAAACGATTTCGCGATTATATGGATAAAGAATTCTCAGATTTTTATGAATTCCCAAAAGATTACCGACACGTTCAATGGTATCTCTACCCGATATATGAGCCGTCCCTCGCTTAAATTTGGCAAGTTGCGCAGGACTTATACCACCTAACAGTTCGCACTCTTCTTCATTTCTTAATTGCCAATGCTTAAAAAGTGCAATGACATTCTGGGTATTACGTTTTAGAACGTCTTCACTTATGTCTTGAGCTGTATTAAACGGAGCCAAATGTAAATGATTCATGTTTTTAACCCTCTATTTATAGATAATAATAGTATACAAATAGATTTTTTACAATGAATCACGCAAAAAAGAATAAATATTCACCAAATTGGGTTTTTAAATTGAGAAAAGATGATTGATTTTTAATGCACATCATACATGAGCTGCAAAAAAGCTTAGCTCATTAACCCCCAGGGTAACTACCATTAACCACTTCTACAGGTTCACGGATGATGAGGCGTATTCCAGCCATTTCTTGCACTTTGGGTAATACAGCATCCACTTTTTCAACTGTATCAACGAATTGGACTACTAAAGGAAGTTTGCTCCCTATATCAACCAATGATGTAGTTACAACAGGACCTCCACGTGTAAATCCAGCAATGGCGCGCAACACGGTACCACCTGCAATTTCATTGGTATCAAGCATGCTTAAGAGTTCGAGATGCAGAGGACGATGTTGCCATTTATCTGCTTCGTTAATATAGACAGAAACTTTTACATGATTCATATCAGATTGCCCGAGCGAGCACGACGCCCGCAATAACTGCTGCTATTGAAAAAACATTATTACAAATAATATTTAGTGCAGCAAGTGCGTAATCACTTTGCTCTAACAGCACAAAGGTTTCGTAACTGAAACTTGAAAACGTTGTATAACCACCACAAAATCCGACTGCTACAAATAATCGCCATCGTGGATCAACATCTACTCGCTCTAAAGTCCAGGCCATAAAAAACCCCAGGATGAAGCTTCCTGTAAGATTCACAATAAATGTTCCAAAAGGAATATCTGCTGATAAATATTTGACGGAAAAACGACTTACTAAATAACGTAAATTCGCCCCAAAGATCGCTCCGAAGGAGACCCAAAAAAAGTCACTCAAGGTTTTATTCCTTTTTATTCAAACAGCTCATAAGTCCTAAAAAGGATAATACATAAAAAAAATAGGCGCGTAAATTTACCCTAAATTGCTTGAGGGGCGCTTACGAATTTTCTTGCTGGGCCATATGAACCTGAAACTCATCACAATCTTTTAAAAATTCATCACTTAAAAAATAATTAAACTCATTCAAACGAGCATGGGCGATAGGATCCGCAGGGTTCACTTTTTCCGCGGGATGACACATAATTAATGTGTCTTCTTGAATTAAACTCATCCACGTCCTGAACAACTCCCTATAATTTGCATCAGGGGCAAAATCATAAATGCCTGAGAAATAACGATTATGAGGAATGCCTAATTTGATAAGCTGCTTCAGTAATGCCTTACCTCCCGTAACACTCAATACTTTTGCTTTAAATCGGCTTTGTGGCAAATTTATAGATGGCCAAGTGGAGCGAATCAACGTTCCATAAGGTTTCAATCTTTGTTCATAAAGATCTAAAATAACATTGCGAATCACGGGAAATTGATGTACATGCTGGTGACCATCAATAAAATCAGGTGGTTGTTGCATGATATTTATAAATCCATCTAATTGAGCTAAAAATTCTTTTGCTATAAACGATAGTTTTACCGAGCGCATATGTGACTTAATCAACAATTCATGCAGAGTAAAACCCAACTTTTCTGGGACAGATGCCAGATAACCTTCAGTTAGATTAAAATGCAAACCAATTTTAATGTGTTTACTTTCTTTTAAAGAGAGAAGTTCTTGGGCATGATGAATAAAACCCGGCATATTGACCATGCAGCTTACTGCGGACAAGCGCTCCATGCGTACTAATTTTAAAATCCCTTCAGAAACTCCAGAATCCAAGCCAAAATCATCGGCGCATAATATTATGGTTTTTGAGTGCATCAATCTAAAGCCACTACGTTGCAAGAAAAACATATCATATATCATTTTCTCCATACTATTGTAGCCTGGGGGCAACGTAGCGTGGCTTATCCGCAAGTGAGATAAAATGAAATCCTACCTTAAACAGCTTCTGACTGGGCCTTCACCGGGAAAAAACGAGCGCCCAAGATATTGATGCACAAACCACCAATCACTAATAATCCTGCAGCAAGCTTCCAATGCTGGAATGGTTCGCCTAATACTAAAGCCGAACTAACCATTGCAACAATGGGGACTAATAAGGTAAAGGGGGTAACCATTCCCACAGGATAACGTGCAATGAGCCAATTCCACACACCATAACCTATCCAAGTCGAAGCAAAAACGATATACAACAATGCCAAGATACCTCGCCAACTGATATGTTCGTAGGTATAAACAAAGCTCGCAGTCCCCTCAAACATCAAAGCAAAAAGAAACATAGGGATACACGCAACAAAACTCCCCCACACAATAATTGTCATCATGTTGCCATTATTGCCTTTAATTTTCTTGGTAATCAGATTTCCCAATCCCCATGTCGCAGCTGCTGCAAGAATAAAAATAAAACCCAGCAAAGAGATGTCACTATCAAAATGCATTGCCACGATACCAATCCCCGTAAAAGCGACCAGCGCCCCCATAACCTGGCCTAAATTGGGCTGCTCGCCTAAAAAAATCACCGCAAAAAACATACTAAAAAATACCTGCGTTTGCATGAGTAAAGAGGCCATTCCAGCAGGCATACCAACATTCATACCAATAAATAAGAACGCAAATTGCAAAGCAAACATGACAAAACCGTACAGGACAATTTCTTTGAATGAGGTTTGGGGAATTTTGACAAAAAATATAGCCGGCACACTTGCAAATAAAAAACGTAGTGAGCAGAGTAGCAGAGGCGAAATCTCTTCGAGTCCAATGGAAACAAAAAGAAAATTTACCCCCCAAATCACAACAACTAAAAGAGCCAATAAAAGATGTGTAATCGGCATCATCAAGTGCTCCGACAAAAGCTATATTTTAGCCTAAAGTCTGTAATATAGCTATTTAAACCGTTTATTTTTTAATCAAAATAATGTTTAAAAAATGAAAAAGAATGACTGCACTACAACCAAGGTACAGCTATCATAAACGTCCGTTGTAGCCTGGGTGCAGACAAAGCCGTAACCCGGGATTCACGACGCTGCACCCAGGCTACAATGATCACAAAAAACAGCCTAAATTTTCGTTAAAAGATTGCATTTAAAGACAGTATCTACGATATTCTCCTTTTTTGTGGACTAAATGATGAAAGAAATTATTCTCGCTACCAGCAACTTAGGTAAAATTAAAGAATTACGCGATTTATTAGCACCGATAGAATGTATCCCACAATCCGATTTAGGGGTTACAGATGCCATAGAAGATGGCTTAAGCTTTATCGAAAATGCGCTCATCAAAGCCCGTCATGCCAGTTTACATACAGGAAAACCCGCTTTAGCCGATGACTCGGGCTTAGTAGTACCGGCTTTAAATGGTGAACCGGGTATTTATTCCGCGCGTTATGCGGGTAATGATGCAACCGATGAAAAAAACATCCATTTATTATTGGAAAACATGGCTCATATTCCCGAAAAACAACGAGAAGCCTGGTTTTATTGCGCCATAGCATTAGTGCAACATGCAAACGATCCTACGCCAATCATCGCCACAGGAATATGCAAGGGAGTGATTCACACCCAAGCTGTTGGCGAAGGCGGATTTGGCTATGATCCAATTTTTTATATTCCAGACTTTCAATGCACGGCAGCACAATTACCTGCTAAAATTAAAAATAATATCAGCCACCGCGCACAAGCATTAAAGCAACTGCGTGCTCTAATTAAGAATTGATGATGGACACTGATGCACTCTTTGCTCAAGCATATAAATTCCAATATGAAGGTCACTTACCACAAGCCATTAGTCTTTATGAGCAAATATTGCTACAAGAACCCAAGCATCTGAATACTTTGCACTTTTTAGGACTCACTTATGCGCAATTGGGAGACATGGATAATGCCATTCTCTATCTATTACAGGCACTCTCCTTAAGCCCTGAAAATGCGAGCCTACTTAATAACATAGCAAATGCGTACAAAAAACTGCATCACCTTGATAAGGCGATCGAATATTACCAACAAGCCATAGAACTGAAGCCAGACTATGCTCAGGCGCATAATAACTTGGCCACAGTTTATGCGTTACAAAAAAATTATGCTCAAGCCCTTTTACATTATACTCGCGCAGTTCATGCGGAGCCTGATTTTAGCGCGGCACATTTTAATTTAGGCTTATTATTGCTGCAAAATAATCAATTAGATGCGGCTAAAACTCAATTTAACAATGTAGTATCCTTAAATCCTTTTCATACCGAAGCACTATTTTATCTCGGTGTGTTACATCTAGGAAAAAATGCCCTTGCGGAAGCCGAAGAGGCATTTCAAAATGTTTTAGAGCAAGACAGTAAGCAAATAGAAGCGCTTTCCAACCTGGGGGTCATCGCCTTAAAAAGACAACAAAACCAATTGGCAATCGATTATTTCAGTAAAGCTTTGGCCTTGGACAATGAGAACATTGAAGCACGTAATAACTTAGCGGCAACATTCATGCATCATGATCTTTTTGAGAATGCGCTCATGCATTATGATGTATTACTGCAAAAAGATCCTGATAATATTGAATATTTATACAATTCTGGCGTAGCACAAATGGCTTTAGGTCATTTAAATGAAGCCATTCTTCTTTTTGATCACATCCTTGAGTTAGAGAACACACATACGTCCTCACTCAATAATCTGGCCGCCATTTATCTTAAGCTGGAGCAAAAAGCTAAAGCCAAAGAGTACTTAGAACGTGCACTGATGATTAATCCTCAAGATACCATAAGTGCCCATATGCTCCACGCCCTTAATAAAGACAAACAGGCGGCAACGACTCCGGAGTATGCACATAATTTATTTAATAACTATGCCCTTTATTATGATCAACATATGAAAGGCACACTCAACTACTCCATCCCACAACACATAGCACGTGTCGTCCACCAATTGGAATTACCAACCAACAGCCATACTTTAGATCTAGGCTGCGGAACCGGTTTAACTGGAGTTGTTTTACGTGAACTCAGTAAACATTTAACCGGTGTTGATATTGCTGCAAAAATGCTTGCCCAAGCTAAAGCAAAGGAAATTTATGACAATTTGGTGGAAGCTGAATTAAATCAATTTCTACAGCAAAACAAAGCAACCTATGATCTGATTGTTGCAGCCGATGTCTTGCCCTATTTTGGTGACCTTAACACCCTATTTCATAGCATTCATCAACACCTGAAGTCCAAAGGCTATTTTATATTTACCACTGAAATCAGCATGGAAAACCCGTGGTCGCTTGAAACAAGTGCCCGTTTCAGCCATCATCCGGACTACATCAAAGAATTAGTAGAACAACATCAGTTTCAACTTGTAAAACAGGAAAAAATTCCTGGACGCATTCAAGAACAACGTGTTTTGGAGGTCATGCTTTATATTTTAACAATTTGATTAATTTGAAGCAATTAAACAAAATAGTAATATACTTATATATAGGAAATGGGAAAGTGACTCTGCCACTTCTTAGAAAGCAAGGAGCTTATATGTCGAACCCCATCAAGGCACATAAATTTGTCGAGGCACCGCAACTAACCACCGACGAACAACACGAAATCAATCGAAAAATTGAGTTTGAAACCGCAAAATCATTTCACAGCATGGTTAAGCTAGGTGCCTTTGCTAACATTTTTGGTGCATTTCTTTATGTTCTTGCTATATATAGGACAACCCAGCCTACATTAATTATTTCTTGGTATACTCTTTTAGTGATTGCAAACTTACTCAACGTCTTATGGGCACTCCGCTTTGAATACAAACATATAAACCGCGAAGAAATCCTTAAATGTCGAAAAGGTTTTCTCTATATTGTCATCTTAATCTGTCTGATATGGAGCAGCATTGGCATCTTGTTTATGAATGATGGAATACCACAACAGATGACCACCATTGTCTTTTTATCTGCTGTTTTGATTTGTTTTTGTTTCTCAACTGCAATTGATTTAACCATGGGAATCATCAGCATTGTTTGTTTGCTCACTCCCACGCTGTTATATCATCTCTATTTGAGCATTGATTCATCAGCTCATTCTGCGACCAGTCAAATCAGCATGTCAATTATTGGCTCATTTGTAGTACTTGGAATATTTATGCTCTTTGCCTGCTTTGTAGGAAATAGAATCATTTTAAAATTATTTCGTTTAGGTTATGAAAATGCTTTACTGAGTCGTAAATTGGAACACATGAATGCATCCTTAGAACGACGAGTCAAAGAGCGTACTATGGAATTGGAGCAATCATTGAAATTGGTGACCTATCAAGCAACGCATGATCTCTTGACCGATTTGCCTAATGAACGTTTTCTTTATGAGCACATTAACAATGTAGCGGAAAAAGCGGTTAAGGATCATCACAAATTTGCCATTGCCTGCTTTTCGCTAAACAATATGATGAAAATTAATGACAGTATCGGTCATCAAGCATCCGCCACTATTATCCATCGTGTTGCCCAACGTTTTGCGCGACTTGCAGAAAAAAATACAAAATATTTCTTTTCCCTATTACGTAAAGATGTATTTGTTATTTTAATTGATCCAATCATCGACATGCTGGAAATAGAAGAGTGTACTCAGGATTTATTTTTTGTCTTAGAGAATCCTGTCTATGTGGCACAACAAGAATTGAATTTAACCGCAAGTATTGGTATCAGTGTATTTCCAACTGATGGTCGAGATGTCGATACGCTGATTACCCATGCAGAAGCAGCGCGTACCCTTGCAACCGAGCGCGGAGGCAACAGTGTTCGTGTGTTCAATACAGTAATTACCGCAGATGCGTCCAGACAACTGAACATTGAAAACCAACTCTATCGGGCAATTGAAAATAATGAATTAATTCTGAATTACCAACCCTTCATCGATTTAAGAACCGGAACTGTTTGTGGTGCCGAAGCCTTAGTACGCTGGAATAATCCCGTGTTGGGAATGCTTTCGCCAATGGAGTTTATCCCTTTGGCAGAAACAAATGGCATGATCCTCCCTATTGGCGAATGGGTATTAAGCACTGCATGTCGGCAATTGAAAAAATGGCATCATAGCGGATTTAAATTAAATATTTCCGTTAACTTGTCTGCAAAACAATTGGTACAACATGATCTCGTCGAGCGGATCGGACAAGTTTTAAATAGTCTGAAACTCTCGCCTAAATATCTTGAGCTGGAACTCACGGAATCTAACGCATTTCAAAATGAAGCCATTCCCATTATTAATAAGTTTACCGAGATGGGTATCGCGCTGGCCATTGATGACTTTGGTACGGGTTACTCAGAATTTGGTAATCTTAAGCTCTTTAAAGTCAATAAAATAAAAATTGATAAAACATTTATTCAAGATATTGAAGTCAGCATCGACAGTAGAAATATCGTGAGCAACACCATTGCCCTGGCGCATCGAATGAATATTGATTGTTTGGCAGAAGGTGTGGAAACACTAGAGCAAATTAAATTTCTAAAAGAAAATGGGTGCTACATCATGCAAGGTTTTTACTTTAGTAAACCACTGGATGTCAAATCATTTTCCGCGTTTTTAAAAGCACACGCCAAAAATACCTACGAAGCGCTAACCAATTGGTGACCATAGTGCATCCATTCAGCCTGGTTGCTTACAGCCAGGATCATGGGATAAATCCTGGTTACAAGCAACCAGTCTACAAACCATCCCTATTATACAGATGACATTACCCAAGAGTATTGATAGCATGATGCAAGTTCAAATGATCGATTTAGCAAATGGAAGTTGCATATGCAAAATATTGTTAATGTAGTACAGAACCGCGCCCAAAAGCATCCTCAAGCCAAAGCAGCACTTTATTTAGAAGACGGACAACATCCGACAGCAAGCCTCACTTTTGGTGAACTGGATCAGCAAGCCAAAATGATTGCCGCCAATTTACAATCCCAGCACATGCTAGGCCAGCGTGCACTCCTTATTTATCCTACGGGAATTGAGTTTATAACCAGTTTGCTCGGATGCTGGTATGCCGGGGTAATTGCTGTGCCAGTACCATGCCCTAAAATCGATGAGTTTGCAAAACACGAAGCATTTCTGAACACCATAGCCGATGATGCGGACATTGCTGCAGTCTTAAGCTTGGAGCAGTATCGCTCTAGTATTGAAGCGACGCTAACACACAAAGTACCTATATTGGCTACAGATACGCTAAAAACCCACGCTACTGGAGAGTATCAACCCATTGAGATTATCGCGGATACTATTGCCTATTTACAATACACATCAGGATCCACCTCTACGCCCAAAGCAGCCATCATCACGCATGGTAATTTGCAACACAGTTTGCAAGAAACCATTAAAGTTTGGCATTACACCAAGAAAAGTGTCACCTTAACTTGGGCTCCTCATACCCATGTATACGGATTGGTATGCGGTATCCTGGTACCTTTATATCATGGCACCCTGGCCATTATTATGTCGCCCGCAGCCTTCATTAATAGACCCATTACCTGGTTATCAGCAATTACAAAGTATCGTGTCACCCATAGTGGGTGCCCTAATTTTGGTTATGATGTTTGCGTACGTAACATTCCAGATGAGGCGCTTGCTGCGCTTAATTTAAAGCATTGGAAGGTAGCAATTAATGGTGGGGATATTGTTCAATATCAAACACTTACCCAATTTATTAGCAAATTTAAAATATGCGGCTTTGAGCTTAAGCAATTTTGTTCTGCATACGGGATGTCCGAATTATCGGGAGCAATTGCAGTAACGTCTTATGGCCGTGAACCATACTCATTGCCTCTGCAAGATACACCGCGACAAATAGTCAGTAGTGGCAAATTATTAGCAGGGCTACACGCCCTTGTTGTAGATCCTGAAAGCAAACAGCCAGTTGCTCCCGGAGAAACTGGTGAAATCTGGTTATCAGGGGCATCACTCGCCCAAGGTTATTGGCGACGCCCTGATGAAACCCAAGAGGTATTTCAGGCAACAGTACCTGGCAGTACGCTGCACTATTTTAAAACCGGAGATCTTGGATTTATCTCGGATAACGAAATTTATTTAACTGGCAGATTAAAAGAAGTCATTGTCATTTATGGCAAAAAATATTACCCGCTTGATCTAGAAATCACTGTCGCCAATACACTGTCTGCATTTCCAATCAAACTACCCCAAGTAGCCTTTTCAACTGAAATTGCAGGCAAAGAAAAAATTATCATTGTCCAGGAGTTATCGGAAGAAACGCATCCATCACTCTATCCTGAGATCAAAAATGCAATTAGTCATGCGATCACCAAACATCATGGTGTGGATATTTACGACGTCGTTTTAAGCCCTAGGGGGGCAATTCCTAAAACTGGGAGTGGCAAATTACAACGAAAAAAAGCACAATTGCTATTTAACGAGCAAAAGCTCACCCGGTTAACCAATGACTCGCCCATAACAACAGCACATGAGAATTCGCACACTGGCTCGACGAAGCAATTCGCCAATCTAGTCGCGCAAGTATTGAACATAGATGAGCAAGAAATTGATCTACATGCCCCGTTAAGTCGTTATTCTTTTGACTCAATCAATATCATTCATCTCACCAGTGTACTGAATGAAACTTATGAGCTCGCCTTATCCCCTGCGACTTTGTATGAATACGCTACCTTAGCAGCGTTTTATAACGATTTATTAGCGACACAAAACGTTGCCGTGGTACATCATGAAAAAACACAACATACACATGAGTCCAATGACATTGCAATCATAGGGATGAGCGGTATTTTCCCGCAGGCTCCCGATGTGGATACCTTTTGGGATAATTTATCTCAGGGAAAAGATTGCATCAGTGAAGTACCTTTATCGCGCTGGAACTGGCGTGATTTAACCGTGAGATGGGGTGGGTTTATTGATCATGTGGATCAATTTGATGCTGCGTTTTTTAATATCTCGCCTCACGAAGCAGAACTTATTGATCCACAACAACGATTATTTCTGCAAACCGCGTGGAAAACCATTGAAGACGCGGGATACACCGCAGCAACTCTTGCCACAATGAAAACCGGTTTGTTTGTGGGAGTATTTAATCATGATTATGCCGAATTATTGCAAAAAAATGAGGTCATGGATGCCTACCTGACTACAGGCACAATGCACAGCATGATTGCCAATCGTATTTCGTACATTTTAAACTTGCGGGGGCCAAGTGAAGCAATAGATACCGCTTGCTCCAGCTCCCTGGTTGCCATTCACCAAGCTGTGCAGGCAATTTTACATAACGATTGTGAGTTGGCGCTTGCAGGTGGAGTGAATACGTTAATTACTCCTACTTCATTTATTGCCGCTCGACAAGCAGGCATGTTAAGTGAAGACGGACGCTGCAAGACTTTTGATACACATGCCAATGGTTATGTGCGTGGCGAAGGCGCAGGCGCTATTTTATTAAAAAAATTATCCCAGGCATTACAAGATGGTGACCACATCTATGGGGTAATCAAAGGCACTGCGGTGAATCATGGAGGACATGTTAATACGCTAACAGCTCCCAACCCCAATGCCCAAGCAGAAGTCATTATTGCAGCGTGCCAACGCGCTCAAATTCCCATCGACAGCATTCAATACATCGAAACCCACGGAACGGGGACACCATTAGGGGATCCCATTGAAATCAACGGCTTAAAAAAAGCATTTCAACAGTTAGCCGTAGTGCAGAACATTGAATCCTTACCAACACACTATTGTGGCTTGGGGGCAGTGAAAACACATATTGGCCATTTGGAATCTGCAGCTGGAATCGCGGGCATTATAAAAACTTTATTAGTCATGCATCACGAAATGATACCGGCTAATTTACATTTAAATGAATTAAATCCTTATATTGAGATTGAGAACAGCCCATTTTATGTTGTTGATAAACCCAGGCAATGGCTCAAAGCTCCAGGTAAGCAGAGAAGAGCGGGGATAAGTTCTTTTGGTTTCGGTGGTGCAAACGCGCACATTATCCTCGAGGAACGCCCTGAACACCCACCCGTTCCCTCTCCTGCTCACCCCGCTTATCTAATTAGCGTATCGGCAATGACACTATCTGCATTGCAACAACGTCTTGCAGATCTGCTTTCGTGGTTGGATAAACAAAAGGATTTACCAAGCCTGGCAGCGCTCAGTTACACTTTAAATGCAGGAAGACAACATTTTAGTAAACGTTTTTGCGTGATTGTGGCAACAATTGCTGAGTTACAGGAACAATTGCAGTCCATTTTATCCAGCAAAGATATTGAGTCTCATTTGCTAAACGACGAATTATCCCCTAATCGTTACCCGGCTAATTTAAATCAACTACGCACTAATTATCTGCACGGAAAATCCATTGATTGGCGCACAGTGTATGGGGATTATCAGGAAAAAATATCGCTTCCGACCTATCCTTTCGCCAAAGAGTCCCATTGGCTGGAAATCAAAAACCATGAGCAGCAAAGTGCGCATACATTGATTGATGAGAATATTTCTACATTCTCTACGTCTGCTTTTAGTAAACGCTTTTCTGGAAATGAATTCTATTTACGGGATCATCAAATCAACAAGGAGCGCGTCTTACCCGGGGCGGTGTGTTTGGAAATGGCCCGCGTTGCTGCCAATATGGCATCAAGTCACCAACAAGTGACCACTCTAAGCCAGATCACCTGGAACAGACCAATAAAAAATCAAGATCTGTCCACCCCGCTACATATCCTTTTATTTCCTGAAAGCGATTGTGTCTCCTTTTCAATAACAGACCAAGAAGAGGCGGTTTCTTATGTGCATGGCATGCTGCATTATATGGATAATTCTGCCTATGCCCCACTCCCCCGATTAAACCTACACGAATTAAAAACAACATTGCCCTATACCCAAGAGCCCAATGTCATTTACAACCATTTTAATCATGTAGGCATAAGTTATGGGCCCAGTTTTCAACTCATTCAAAGCATACACTTCGATGAGCATAATCTTTTAGCAGAGGTTGCCCTGCCTGCAGATCTACCTACCTCTGCTCATGAGTTTGTATTACATCCGTGTTTATTCGATGGCATTTTACAGACAACCCAGGTTTTACTGAAAAATCGTGAAGCGCTGTATCTACCTTTTTCTATCGAGCAAGCCGATATTTATAAAGCGTTAACAAGTACCTGTTATGTCCATGCGCAGCTGACTGCCAGCGAAGACACCCTACATATGCCCGTATTTAATCTGCAAGTTACTGATACGGAAGGAACGCTCTTATTAGTCATTACAGGATTTACCTTATGTGCAGTGCATGAGCCGGTACGCCCTGAAGCACATGTTGTTTATTACACTCCTCAATGGATGATGCAAACAGCACGTACAACAAGCAGAACACATCCAGACTCCATTCTGATTCTAGGAAGCAATGAACGGTCAATACAGGCAATAAAAAAACAGTTCCCAGAGCGCACCGTTTCATCTCAACTTCTACACACATCCTCGCTTACCGATGTACCTATCAACACACTCAGCGAGTGTATTATTATTGCGCTGGAAGAGTTAGATGATGGGCGGCGGACAACAACAGAAATTCAAAAAAATCTCGAACAGACTTATTATCTGGTGCACACCGTAGTAGCCCAAATCAGTAAATTAAGCCCCAAACAGCCAATACAATTAATTATTACCAGTAAAAAACGCTCCATTTTTTCGCGCGCATTGGATGGTTTTGCAAAATGCGTGCACCAAGAGCAATCGAAAATTTCCTGTCGCTTTATAGAATTAGATGATTTAAGCCTGCTTGCACATGAATTAACGCAAAATGAAATTTATGTACGCTATGAAGGGAAGCAGCGCTATATCAAACACTATACGCCGCTACCGCCACTCAATGTAACAACTCCAATCCTCAAAAAATCCGGTGTTTATTTAATTACTGGCGGCATGGGTGGACTGGGATATTTGTTTGCAACCTATTTGGCAAAACATTATCAAGCCCAAATAGTATTAACAGGTCGTACAACACTGTCTGCGCTGCAGCAAAAAAAAATCGCCACACTGGAGCAACACGGCGCCTCAGTCGTTTATATCTCTGCCGATGTATCGTCCTTGCCCCAAGTGCAAACACTAATTCAAAAAACTAAAGAGCATTTTGGTGTACTCAATGGCATTATTCATGCTGCAGGAGTGACTCACGACGGCTTGATTGTCAATAAAACAATCCCCGAAATAGAGGATGTTATAGCACCAAAAATTTATGGTGCCAGTAATTTACATACAGCAACGTGTCAAGAACCTTTAGATTTTTTCATTCTCTTTTCCTCGGTTGCCGCAGTGTTTGGCAACCTTGGGCAAAGTGACTATGCCTACGCGAATTGTTTTCTGGATGAATTTGCCTACGAACGGGAGCAACAAAGAGCACGCGGGAATTGCCACGGACAGACACTATCAATGAACTGGCCGCTTTGGGAGGAAGGGGGATTGCATATCGCTCCTGAATATCAGCAAGAGCTAGAGCAAACCTTAGGCATCTTAAGTTTATCTACTGAGCAAGGATTGAATGCATTCTTGCAAGCATTACAGCATAAAGTTGCGCAGTGCATTGTTCTCCCAGGCTATCAGCAAAAGCTCAGGCATGCATTACAAAAAAATTCGCTGCGGCAACAACCAGTGACCGCCCATGTATCCAATCCCAATGTAGGTGAATTCGCCGAAGACTTTTTGAAAAAGATACTCGCTGAGACATTGAAGTGCTCGCCAGAGCGAATTGAGCGGAACCTGCCTTTCGAAAATTATGGCATTGACTCGTTGATGATCATTCAACTCAATCAACGCTTGGCCAAAGAGTTCACCGCATTACCCAAAACCATATTTTTTGAATGCCACAACTTGGCGGATTTAACCGAATATTTCATAGCGCATTACAGCAATGAATTGAGTCTGCACCTACCGCATGCGGAATTGTCGTCCCTACATAAGCAAGACTCCATCCTGAGTCATACACCAGTGCTAACTCAAGAAGGGATTGCCGCCTACGCGGGAATGACAAAATTCCTTACCGCGCCCAGAAACATAATAGCAGCCCCCAGACGTCTTGGTTTCACCAAAAACACCTCGAAATCATCTGATATCGCCATTATTGGCCTCAGTGGACGCTATCCTGAAGCGAGGAATATAACAGAGTTTTGGCACAATCTGTGTGCAGGCAAAGACTGTATTACAGAAATCCCCAAGGAACGCTGGACCTTGATAGATTATTTTGATACCAATCAAGAGCGTCAAGGCACAATGTACAGTAAATGGGGCGGTTTTTTAAAAGACGTAGATCACTTTGATCCTCTGTTTTTTAATATTTCGCCGCGTGAAGCGACATTAATGGATCCACAAGAACGATTATTTTTAGAAACTGCTTGGCACACCATAGAAGATGCCGGATATGCCCGTGAAACATTAGCCGGCAGCAAAATTGGGGTTTATGTAGGCGTTATGTATGGCCAGTACCAGCTGTTTGCTCATGAAGCAGCACAACCCAATAAGTTTGTCCCCACGAACTCGGTGTTTGCATCAATTGCCAATAGGGTTTCCTATTTTTTTGATTTTCGTGGTCCAAGTATCGCGCTGGATACCATGTGTTCCTCTTCACTCACAGCAATTCATTTAGCCTGTCAAAGCATCCATGAGGGCGAATGTGACATGGCGCTTGCGGGTGGCGTCAATCTGTCACTGCACCCCAATAAATACCTCTTGCTCAGCCACGGAAAGTTTTTAGCAAGTGATGGGCATTGCCGCAGTTTTGGTGATGGCGGCGATGGCTATGTACCTGGCGAAGCCGTCGGTGCCGTATTGCTCAAACCCTTAGATAAAGCGCTGGAAGATGGCGACCTCATTTATGCAGTAATTAAGGGCAGCCATCTCAATCATGGCGGCAAAACAAACGGTTACACTGTACCAAACCCGAATGCACAAGCTGAATTACTTGCAGAAACCTACCAAAAAGCTCAGGTTGATCCTGCGCAAGTCAGTTACCTTGAAGCACACGGCACTGGAACGTCACTGGGTGATCCAATTGAAATGGCCAGCCTAAATAAAGTATTTGCGCAATCCATGCAACAGCACTGTGCTCTTGGCTCCGTAAAATCCAATATTGGCCATTGTGAGTCTGCCGCAGGAATTGCTGCCGTTACCAAAGTGGTATTGCAATTACAACATCAAACCTTAGTGCCTTCGCTTTTCTCTGAAACCTTAAATACCAACATAGACTGGTCGCGCACGCCATTTCGTGTGCAGCAAACCGTCAGTGAATGGAAACAACCCCTAGCTAATGTGCCACGAATTGCAGGAATCAGCTCTTTTGGCGCCGGAGGCTCTAATGCCCATTTGATTTTATCTGCGGCACCGGAAGTATTGTCCTCTTCGACACAGAACAAGTCACATTATTTGTTCACCGTATCTGCCAAAACCGAACTCGCCTTAAATCAACGCTTGGACGATTTACTGATTTGGCTGGAAAATAATCCCTCGGCGCAGCTCGAACAGGTTAGTTACACCTTAAATGCGTGCAGAAGTCATTTTGAATGCCGTTGTGCCATGGTTGCAAGCTCGCTTGCTGAAGTGGGCGATTTAATACAACAATTTAAAGCGCAGCAACACCCTGCTCACTTGTTCATGCAGCACAATGCAGACAATAAACCTGAAAACAGCTTGCTCAATACGACGCTTTTACCAATAATGATGCAACAATTGTCCCAACCCACTCACTATAAAGAAGCTTTGCTGACATTAGCAAAATTTTATGTAGAAGGTCAGACTTTGGATTGGCAGCAAATACATGCCGATGAATCCAGGAAAAAAATATCCTTACCGACTTATCCTTTTGCCAAAGAACGTTATTGGTACTCTGATATAGCACAACATAAAAGCCTGGAAGCGCAACAAGGCAATGGGGTATTAACGTCAAACGGACTTACTGACAAGGTACATTCTTTTCTGGTTCGACAAGTCATTCACATTTTACAAATGACACAACACCGAATTGCGCTAGAAAAAAATCTTGGCGAATATGGGATGGATTCGGTCCATTTTATTGAATTAGCCAAAAAGATTACGGAGCAATATGCAATAGAATTTACCCCGGCCCTTTTCTTTACCCACAGTAGCGTCTTATCAATCAGTCAATATCTTATCAATCAGTTTCCTGAGGCAGTAGCGCAAGCACACCATGAAATAGCCCAACTGCACGACCATACTCGTCCAGTGCAATCCAGACCTGTTGCAACCGATACAGTAGATACAATTGCGATTATCGGGATGCAGGGGCTTTTCCCCCAAGCCGATGATCTTGCCACATTCTGGCAACATATGCTTGATGGGCATGATTTAGTAACTGAAATCCCTATAGAACGTTGGAATTGGCGTGATCATTTTGGCAATGAAACACATCAAAGTAATTCCAAATGGGGTGCTTTTATTAATGCCTTCGATCAATTCGACGCAGGCTTCTTTAATATTTCAGCCCGCGAAGCGAATCTTATGGATCCGCAACAACGGCTCTTTTTGGAAATTGCATGGAAAGTCATTGAAGATGCCGGCTACGATCCTTTTTCGCTACCCTCACGCAACATTGGGGTTTTTGCAGGAGTTGAGTTTAGCGAATATCAGACCTTAATTGCCAAACAACAAAAAGAACATCACGGATTTATTGCGACAGGGAACTCGCATAGCATGATTGCCAATCGCGTTTCCTACTTTTTCAATTTCCAAGGCCCGAGTGAAGCCATAGATACCGCTTGCTCAAGCTCCTTGGTGGCGATCCATCGTGCAGTACAGGCTATTCGCCATGGGGAGTGTGAGTTGGCAATCGCCGGTGGCGTAAGCCTTCTATTAAGCCCTGATACGCTAATCGTCACGAGCCAATTGGGTGCCTTATCCGCTGATGGTCGTTGCAAAACTTTTGACAAGACTGCAAATGGCTACGTTAAAGGAGAAGGCGTGGCTGGCCTTTTATTAAAATCATTAAAACAAGCGCAAGCAGATGGTGATCATATTTATGGAGTCATTAAAGCCTCCGCAGTAAATCATGGCGGCAAGGCACAATCGCTAACCGCACCGAATGCAGTCGCACAAAGCGAGCTATTAATTCGAGCTTACACACAAGCTGATTTTAATCCTGAAACAGTGACCTACATTGAAACGCATGGTACAGGAACCGCTTTAGGCGATCCCGTTGAAATCGAAGGATTGAAACGTGCATTTTCAACGCTACTTACATCAGAAATCACACAAAACTCCATTGCTTTAGGTTCGGTCAAAACCAATATCGGTCATTTAGAACCTGCATCAGGAATTGCGGGAGTCATCAAGTTGATTATGGCCATGAGCTATGAAACCATACCCGGTATTTTGCATTTCAATGAATTAAACCCGTACATCAATTTAACCAACACACCTTTTTACATTGCCAAAGAAACACAACCCTGGCAACGCAATAAAAACGAACGCGGAGAGGATATTCCATTGCGTGCGGGCGTGAGCTCTTTTGGATTTGGTGGCACTAATGCGCATATTGTTCTAGAGGAAGGTCTCCCCCATCAGACGACCGTGACGAACCAACACACGAAACCCTATTATTTAATTGTACTGTCGGCTAAACACCAAGAAAGTTTGCAACAAAAAATAGCAGATTTGCAGCAATGGCTTAACTCAAATAAAGAAACAGTCTCCTTAGCTGCACTCAGCTTTACGCTTAATGCCGGTCGTGCGCATTTTATTTACCGTTGCGCTCTAGTAGTAGACTCTATTGACGCCTTATTGCATGCATTAACCTTGTTAAGTCAACATGAAGTCCCTGAGTATTGCATGTTAAACGAAGGCCAAACCTTGACTATCCAAGGCCCCGTATTTGATGAAGTATACCAGGCAGCGATTAACGCATTACAGCAGCCAGAACACCCAGAGCAATATCGCCACAAGTTATTTATCCTGGCTGATCTCTATACAAAACATTACTTAATTGATTGGCATGACGTATATGCTGGAGAAAACCTACAACGCATCGCGTCGTTACCGGCATATCCCTTTAGCAAACAACGTTATTGGTATGATCTGGAAGCAAATGCCATACCACCCAAAGTTATCATACCAGCGACTAATCCGAGTATCCCAGTAACAATGGACCGCTCCAGCCAAGTATTAAGCTATTTACAGCAAGTCTTTGCGGAAAAACTACGGACGACCCCCGAACGTATTCAACTGGATGAAACCTATGAAGTCTATGGCGTTGACTCATTGATTGGTTTGGAAATTACCAATCGCCTGGAGAAAGATTTCGGCACCCTACCTAAAACCCTACTCTATGAGCGCAATCGATTAAATGATTTAGCCAAATATTTTATCAAACATCATCAAGAGAAATTGTCTGTGCTGATGCCTACCATCGATGCTAAGCCGTCAGTTGCGCCACTTGAGATAGAAGCGGTTAAACCCATAACCACCGCCTATGAACAGATGAGCCATACATCGCGCGACATTGCCATAATTGGCTTAAACGGCACCTTCCCAATGGCCAATTCCATGGATGAATTTTGGCATAACTTAAGCTCGGGGCTTGACTGTGTGGGCGAAGTACCGGCCGAGCGCTGGAATTATAAAGACTATCCTGTAGTGCTCGGCGGCGAGGAACACTATTTCCCCCATGGAGGCTTTATTCCTGATGTCGATAAATTTGATCCGCTGTTTTTTAACATCTCCCCACGCGATGCAGGACTTATGGATCCACAAGAGCGTTTATTCATGCAATCCGTATGGTCTACGCTGGAAGATGCGGGTTACACACGAGATAAATTAAAACACAAAGCACAAAACTCTGTTGGCGTATTTGCTGGTGTCACGTATAACTTTTATCCATTATTTATTGCGGAAGAGTGGCAAAAAGGCAATCGTGTGCCACTGGATATCCAATCGTTCTCAGTAGCAAACCGCATTTCTTACTTTCTTGATGTACATGGTCCAAGCTTTGTTGTCGATACAGCCTGCTCATCCTCTTTGGCAGCAATCCATTTAGCCTGTGAGAGCCTGTTACGAGGTGATTGCAAAATGGCAATTGCTGGCGGGGTTAATTTGTCCTTACATCCTAGTAAATATCACTTCCTGGGCAGTTTTAATTTTATGTCCGAACAAGGGCGTTGCGCCAGTTTTGCTGAAGGGGGAACTGGTTATGTGCCTGCTGAAGGCGTTGGTTCTGTATTATTGAAGCCTTTGGCTGAGGCAATAGCCGATAATGATATGATTTATGGGGTAATTAAAGGAAGCAGTATGAATCATGGGGGTAAAACCAGTGGCTATACGGTCCCCAATCCCAATGCGCAAGCCGCGGTGATTCTCCAAGCCTTAAAGAATGCGAATATGGATGCGCGAACAGTATCGTATATTGAAGCGCATGGCACAGGAACATCTCTAGGCGACCCCATAGAAATTCGTGGTTTGCAAGATGCCTTTGAACACTATACGGAAGACAAACAATTTTGTGCAATTGGTTCTGTCAAATCCAATATTGGACATCTGGAGTCTGCAGCAGGAGTATCGCAATTGGCCAAGGTGCTCTTACAGATGCGCCACCAAAAATTAGTCCCGACATTACATAGCGCCCAATTGAACCCCTTTATTGATTTCAAAAACTCACCTTTTTATGTACAACAAGAACTCACTGATTGGCAGCCTGGGTATAATGTACCTCGTCGTGCTGGCGTCAGCTCTTTTGGTGCGGGTGGCGCAAACGTACATATGATTATCGAGGAATACCTGCCACCAATAACACAGCAGAACATGAGCAATGGCCCATATATCTTCTTATTATCTGCATTAAATGAAGAGCGATTAGCGGCACAAGTACAACAAATGCATCGCTATGTGCTGCAACATCCTCATACAGCAAACAAAGAATGGCTCAGAGATGCATGCTTTACTTTGCAAACAGGCCGAGAGCATATGAGCGCGCGACTGGCAGTGATTGTTAGCAACCCGGACGAATTGCTTGCAGTCTTGGCGAATTATCCTCAGAGTCATCATTCTCAACTCTGGATAAATCATCAAACACAAAACACACCGCAACCCGCGCATGCAGCAGAATTAATCGACAATGCACGCTATGAAGAATTAGCCCAACATTGGATTAATGGAGGAAAAATAGACTGGGAACAATTATACAAACAAACCCTTCCTAATATTATTTCGTTACCTACCTATTCTTTTACAAAACGACGCTGTTGGATACCAACTAAGGACATCGAACCCACGGTGCAGCCAACGCCGCCATCTGTAGTGTACACCCCTGACGTAGTTGACGCCCAAGATTGGCTTTACCTCACCCAATGGGAGAAAAATCCGCAGCTAACGCAGTCTGGATTGTTAAAAAATGAAGGAACATGGCTTATTTTTTGTGAGCAAGAGTCAGTACCCTCATTAAAACAAGAATTTGGTGACAGTATTTATTGTGTTACAGGCAAGCAATTTGCATCAATTCGTGCAGATGAATACACCATCAATGGTTCTCAAAAAACAGATTATGAGCAATTATTTGCTACTATTCATACACGACATAAAGAACTTTTAAGAGGAGTTATCTATTTCGGCTCTACCCAGAACTCAAATACAGGAAACCAAGCAGATCCTGCACAGGAATTATTGTATCTGTTCCAAGCCCTGATCCAACATTCGTGGTCACAGCAATTAATCGTTTGTCTTGCCTCACAATCTGCTCAGTATGTAAATCCCAGTGATTCCGTGAATATCTGGCAACACCATCTTTGGTCTATGACCCGTATTTTTGCCGCCGAACAAGCAAAATATCAAGCCCTACTCCTTGATCTGGAGATAAATGCAGGTATGGAGCAAAATGCGAAGATCCTAGCTCAAGAATTAGCTCAGTACCAAGCCCAACAAAATCACGTTGCCTATCGTGCTGCGGAACGTTATACCATTCGCTTCATGCCTTATGAAATGCCGCACAATCAGGAGATACCCTCCAGGAGGACTCCTGTTGCGGCATTAATTACTGGCGGTTTAGGTGCTTTAGGTTATGAAATAGCAGAATTTATTGTCGCCCAAGGCACGCGTTTTATTTTGCTTACTGGAACTACAGAACTGTCCTCACAAACTCATGAGAAAAATACTTGGCTCAAACAATTAGAAGCGAAAGGAGCACAAGTCCGTTATGCAGCAGTCGATGTCGCTGACAAAAACCAAATGCATCAGGCAATCAAGGATGCTGAAAACGCATGGCAACAACCTATTGATGGCGTTTTTCATTTGGCGGGAATCACTACGGATAACGTCACGATTGCCGAGATGGATGAGGCATTATGGCAGAAAGTGTTGCGCGTAAAAATACAAGGCTCACTGGTATTGCACGAACTCTTTTTACACGCCCCCCTGTCTTGTTTCGTTTTGTTTTCTTCTATTGCCGCAGTACCTCATTTTGGCATGGCTGGACTCAGTGCTTATGCCGTAGCAAATGAATTTATGAATGGTCTTGCTTTATATCGCCGCAGTATGCAATTACCTGCAGCAAGTATTAACTGGGTGGCCTGGTCGGAAAAAGGGATGAGCCACCGACATAATCATGATGCATTTTTAGATGCCGTAGGTATGGCTTCCTTGAGTATTAAAGAAGGAGTTGCCTTGTTTCATACTTTACTCCGCCTCGATCATGCTGAAATGACAGTATGTAAGATTCAATGGAAGAAATTTTTACAAGTGAATCCCACGGCCAAGCAGCTTGATTTCTTTAGCTATTTTGTTGCTGAATATGCTGCAAACACACAAACAGCAGTCGTTTCCTCATTAAGCCCCGAGGAAATTACGGCATTAGTTCTGAATCTTTTTGCAAGCGTATTAGGATTAGACGAGGCAGAAATAGAACGAGATACCCCCTTCCAGCAATACGGTTTGGACTCCATATCCGGAATCGATTATACCGAAGAATTAGGTAAACACTTCCCTGATGTGGTCGCACCTATGGATTTATACCGCTACCCCACTCTCAAACAATTGACTGAATACATCATGCAACGTGTACAGATGCCCAGCGAATCAAGTCCTACCCCCTTTTTTAGCGTAGAAGAAACGCATGATCTGGATCAATTAAACGCCGCACAACTTAATGAACTACTTGAATTGGAATTAAAAGAGCTAGAGCTTGCCTATGAATGACACAACTACTTTAAAAAAATCATTGTTAATGATTCAAAAGCTAAAAAAGCTTTTGCAGGAACAAAATAAGCACTTATTTGAACCGATGGCGATTATCGGGATGAGCTGTCGTTTACCCACAGCAAATACTCCGCAAGAGTTTTGGGAATTACTCTGCCAAGGTAAAAATGTCATTTCCTCAATACCTAATACACGTTGGGAACTCCTTAAAGGTACTCGCGAACCAGAGCAACGTGACGCCAATTTATCGTATTGGGGAGGCTATTTGCAGCATATTGAGGCATTTGATGCGTATTTTTTTGGCATTAGTCCCCGCGAAGCAATGCGCATGGATCCACAACAACGCATCTTATTGGAAGTTGCTTATGAGTCGCTTGAAGATGCCGGCTTAACGATTGAGGCTTTAGCTGGATCCAATATGGGGGTTTTTTCCAGCCTCTATGCAAGTCAGTTTAGCCATCTGCAAAAACTGGATTCGGATATGGATGCTTTGTTTATTCCTACCGGAAGTGCCATCAGTATGGCAGCAAATCGCTTATCGTATTTATTCGATTTACGTGGACCCAGTCTGGTGTTAGATACTGCGTGCTCCTCATCGCTGATTGCCATTCAATTAGCTTGTCTTAACTTGCAGGCAAAATTATGTGATACCGCACTGGTTAGCGCTGTAAATATCAATTTATTACCGTCTATTCATTCTGTTTTGGCCAAAGCAACGATGCTTTCGCCTACTGGACAGTGCCACACTTTTGATGCCAATGCCGATGGCTATGTGCAAGGAGAAGGAGCTGGATCCATTGTGTTGAAGCCACTTTCGCAAGCATTAAAGGATCAAGACAAAATCTATGCCGTGATTATGGGGGGGGCAATAAACCAAGATGGCAAAACAAATGGCTTAACTGCACCGAATGGCTTACAACAAGAACACTTATTACGCTCGGCATATAAGGCAGCGCAAACCGATCCGGCAGATGTTGCCTATATCGAATGTCATGGAACAGGTACCTTTCTCGGAGATCCCATTGAAATTCAAGCCTTGGGCGAAATTGTCGGCAAAAATCGCGCGCCTGAAAAACCCTGCTGGATAAGTTCAGTCAAAACCAATGTAGGGCATCTGGAACCCGCAGCAGGTATTGTGAGCATCATTAAAGTGGCGTTAGCTTTAAAACATGGTTTCATTCCACCCCACCTTAACTTCTCGCAGGCCAACCCACATATTCCATTTGAGCGTTACGCCTTGCGTATTCCACAACAAACGGAGCAATTACCTCGATATGGTGATAGCTGTATTGCGGGAGTCAGTGGCTTTGGTTTTGGTGGTGCCAATGCACATCTTGTGTTGCGGGAACTCTCTTTACATGAGCAACCCGATTCGGCACCTGTTGCCCGGGATAACGAGTTATTCACTATTTCGGCAAAAGAGCCTGCTGCATTATCGGCTTTGATTGAGCGTTGGTGTGCTTTTTTAAACAATAAACCAGAAACAAACCTGGCACAGCTCTGCTATAACCTCCATGTCAGACGTTCGCATTATGTGCATCGTTTAGCAATAATTACTGATTCAGTTGCAGATCTGTATCAAAAACTAGAGGCTTTGCGTGTAGACCCTCACAGGCAACAGGAACATGTATTTATCAATCATGACCTAAAAAAATCCAACAACCCCTTGAGCATATCCGAATTTGTGAACATGGATTTGTCTCTCTTAGCAAAAAACTATATAAACCAAGCTCAGGTCGATTGGAAAAAATTTGAAGAAGAACGCATTTACATGCCTTTGGATATGCCGTTTTATCCATGGCAACACAAAGTCTATTGGCCAAGCTTTGGGCACACATCCAATGCGCGTGTTAATCCAAGCTACCCAATGCGCGGAAAGACCCTAGCCTCACCTTTAGCAGCGCGCCAATTTGAGTTTGTCTTTGATACACAAACAATGCCTGAAATCCAGGATACATTTTATGTATTGCATGCAGGTTATTATCTGGAAATGTTGGCGTATGCCACACAGCAACTACAATCTACAGTTTCCTTTAATGTGCAACAACTTAATTTTTTATCGCCTATATTAGTTCTGGATGGAAAAACCGTTTTGGTCCACTTAATCATCGAAAAAGAAGAGCACAATGGCTTAATATTTCGTTTTTTCAGCAATGATGGCAAAGACAATTGGATAGAACATGCCACAGGCGCTTTAGCGTTGAATACCTCACCTCTCAGTCAACTTGCAAGCAAGAACGAGTTGCTCAAACGACTTCCGGCATCCGGAACTCAGGAATCATTCTACAAACGCATCACCGGTATGGGTATGCCCGCAGGCGATACCATTCGCTGGGCACATCAATATTGGACAAATGACAATGAATTATTTTGTGAATTACGCGAACCTAAGGCTTCAGAGCGTGGGACACAATTTATAACGCAAATGCATCCAGGGATCTTTGATGCCTGTATTCAAACACTCTTCTTACTGCTTCCAGAACAATTTACTAAACCCTATATTGCATCGCATATGGGTACTATTGAATTTTATGGCGCAGCAGAAGAGCAAAAGTATATATACACCGTATTAAAAGAACTGCATCCCGAAGGAAAGCATATAATTGCCGATTGGTATTTATTGGATAAAAATTATCGTTTGCTCGCTCAATGCCATGGTCTACAGATGACCATACTCAACGATACCCTGCAAATCGATAAAATAATGGAAATTCAATCTCAGTTTCAACTTGATTTATCTTTGCCTTATACAACATGTAAACAGCAATTGATCCATTATTTGACTGAGCAATTTGCGATGATTTTTGCGATGCCCCAAAATGATATTAGCCCCTTCCAGTCCTTGCATGAACTGGGGATGGATTCTCTCATGGCATTAGCAGTAATCCGCATCATAGAAACCAATTTGAACGTGACATATTCTTTACCTTTGATGATGCAAGGCCCGTCAATTAATGAGATTGCAGAGTATGTGTTATCAAGCCAATGGATAGGAGCAAAAGAGGAACCCACACCAGCAACCCATTTCGATAATATATGGATCGCCAATCGAAAAATACAAGAGCATGCTCAAATACGCTTATTTTGCTTTCCGTATGGTGGTGGAGGCGCCTCTATTTATCGCGAATGGCAGCAGGAATTTCCTGATTTTATTGAAGTATGCCCAGTACAATTGCCAGGTAGAGAAAATCGGATGGAAGAACAGCCTCTTGATAACTTGGATACTTTAGTGTCTTTGTTGGCCTATCAACTAAAACCTCAATTTGATTTACCTTTTGCGTTTTTTGGTCATAGTTTTGGTTCACTAATTGGCTTTGAACTGACTCGCTATTTACGTACACATCACCTACCAACGCCTGCGCATCTTTTTGCATCAGCATATCCTGATCCTCGTGTACCCTCCAAAAGTTTGCATAATCTGCTGGCTAAACTACAACAAATGAACATCAATTTATTTGATTTAAACTCAGAGCACATTGGTGAGTTAGATGAGGCACAATTAACTGCTTTATCCAGTGTATTTCAAGAAAACGGCATTGTTGATTACAGCGATGAACGCATGAACAAAAGTATTATCAAAGTTTTATTACCTATTTTTATTGGCGATATGAATATAGTAAAAAGTTATACTTACCGCGATGAATTACCTTTAAACCTAAGCACTACGGTATTTTTAGGAAAACAGGATGCGTGGGTCTCTCCAGAAGATCATTTTGGATGGGCTGAACACTCCTTAGAACCGTGTGAATTCCAACAATTTGATAGCGGGCATCTGTTTATAAGAGAAAAAGAAATAAGATCGAAAGTAATTCAAAAAATTACCGAAAAGTTACAGCGCTTTTGTAAAGAAGAATGTGATGCCTAATGTAGCCTGGGTGAAGGCAAAGCCATAACCCGGGTTACACTATGCAAAACTCCAGGTAATTTGTCCACCGATTGCTGTCGTTTGTGTGTTGGTATGTCCTGAAAGGGATGTCACAGGAGTAACGAGATTCACCGGCATTTGGTTGAAGAAAGAATGACCAATCCCCACATCATAACCTAAATTCTCTGTGGGTTGAAAATGTGCTCCCACAGCCAGAATCGTTGCACTTCCAACAGGATCTGCGATGCCACGATCCTGATCGTTAGAAGGAGTACTCATAAATTGAATACCACCTCGTAATAACATTTTTGGGGTTGCCTTAAACGTAGCACCAACTGCGTAATCAAAACAGTTGTGGTAATTGAAAGGAATCGTTACTGGAATGGTTACTCCCATAGGCGTTTCGGTATGATCCATTGTTATTTGATTAAACGTTCGCCAATTGGTGTAAAACACCGTGGCCATTCCCGTCCATCGCTGTGTGAAATCATGTTGTAAGCTCAATTGAGCGCGAGCAGGTAAAGCAGCTTTAGTTTGTTGTTGATTGGTTCTGAAGACGCCTTCCCATGGTACATGCACCGTACTATGCCCATTGGTCGTAATCGAGATTTTAGAGTTATAACTCAGCCCTATCCGCGTTTCTGGTGAAAAATCAAATAATAACCCACCATGCCAACCGTATCCCCAACCGCTCAAATGATTTTCGAGTCTTGAATCCAAAGGAAAAGAAATGGGTGGGCCATACATATTATTCAGGGTAAATGCCAAATGTAGTGCATCAAATCCTGCACCTACAGAAAAACGGTCTGTTATTTTCACGCCTACGCTTGGACCAACATCAATCCCCACAACTTGTGAACGCGTGGATGCATAGCGAGCAATCGATGAAGATGAAGAACCATAATTCGTACCCAGCCCAAATGGGGTTGTAAAATTAAAACCAACAGTAATGCGCTTGTTAATTGGCTTAGAATAATAAAACGATGGCATGAACGCCTTAATTTGACTACGTGCTACCCCTGATTGTACGACCGGAAAAGGAAATGGAAATGACGGTGTTACTGCAGTGCCTGTAAAACGTGCCGTACCGAAAATACCTAGTGCATTACCCACAATTTGTTGATGGGCTAGCTTCACCAAACCCGCGGGATTCGTATAACTCGTACTTGCATCACTAGCAGCAGTTGCCCAATCGGCATATGCCACCCCCAAGCTTGCGGTGTTTACAAAAGGCAAACTAAAATCGGAGCTTGCCCAATTGGGTGAAGAAAGACTGAGTACAGAAATCGCAAGGTATAGATGAGACAATTGGCGCACGTTTCACTCCCTTAAATTTTGTCATCCTTTAATAAAGCAATAATCAGTTCAATTTCTTCCGACATAGGTCTGCAATGTTCTATTTTTGGAGAATATTGACGAACAGTGTGATAAATAGATTGAGCCTTTTTACTTGCCTTTTCAATACCACGTAATTCAAGCGCTTGGGTTGCTGCGAGCAGTAAAATAGCGGTAAGGCGCTGCAAATTAGCAACTGACTCTTGTAAATCAAAAGCTGCGTGCGTGCCCAAACTGTTCACGTCTTGATTATCACCCTCAGTCGGTAACGTAAAAGCCTGATGTGTCTGCGCTAATTTGCGATTTTGTACTGCAAGGGCTGCCGACAGAAGCTGCATGGAACGAAATCCATTGTGCTTTTCTGGATTAGGTACTAAATTCACCGGTAAATTCTGATTCTTACGCGGGTGCACTAAATTGGCGAGCAATGCATGTATCCAAGTCGACGCTTGAGCGATATCCATTTTTAACATATCACAAGCATCAGTCACATAATAACCCATAAAATTCGCACTGTGATGAATATTATTCGCAGCGGCATCAATAACAGGATTATCGTTAACGGAATTCATTTCATTTTCTATCCAATGAATAGCGCGTGCCAAATTTTCTTGGAACGGACCAAATCCTTGTGGCACAGAGCGAATAGAATAATAATCTTGCACGGGTTTATAGGCATAATCCTTTGTCCGTAACTCATCTAAATCAGTCAACAATTGGCTTCCTTCCCAGAAATCAATGAAAAATTGATTGATTTCCATTTCACCCTGTTGTTTTTTCAGTTGATGAACCATTGGATGATAAGCACTATTAATCACCAGTAGGGATTCTAATGTCATCGCAATCGCTGCCAACATACGTTTAAATAAATGATGCAAATCATAAATGGCCAGGCTGGCAATCGCGGTCATAAATGACGTGCCATTAATCAAAGCAAGCCCATCGCGCATCACTGGTTTATACGCTTTAAGACCCGCTAATTGAATTGCTTCAGGAGCCAGCATCACTTGATCCTGATAGGTGACTGCGACCCGCTCACCAATAAGTGCTGCTGCAATCATAGACAGAGGAATCAGATCGCCGCTCGCACCAATAGAACCATAACAACGGACAACCGGGGTAATTCCCGCATTGAGAAAGTCTAATAGGGCATTGATTAATTCGGGATGCACACCTGAATACCCTTGCGCCAAGCAATGAGCACGCAACATCATTGTCACACGTACAATATGCGGTGAAACAATGTTGCCTAAGCCGCAAGAAAGAGAACGAATAATGTTTTCTTGTCGCTCATTAATCGAATCATAGTAATCCTGTGTGTCAGTATCTTTGAGTGCTGTATCGATATAACGCACCTGATCACCAAAGTTTGTATTCACGCCATAAATAGGGACTCTTGAATCAACATGAATTTTCAAAAATTGATAGGACGCTTCAATTGCCTCCATCGCCTGTGGTGGTAAAGCCACTGGTGATAAGTAATGCGCCAGTGTTTGAGACGAGGCAATCGTCAATTGACAACCATAGCCGATCGTTACAATAGGTATACCTTTTCTATTCACATCTACAGCATGAGACGTTTGGGAGGTATTGAAAGACTTTAGATGTTCCAACCGTAAACTCCATTTATCATAATAAAAAAATCATCATAGCCTAACTTTTTAAATGTGTCCCTTTTTATAAGAGTTTTCAATAAAATGTTTTATTTCAGAGAAATGATTTAAGGCCTTTAACCTGGGTTACAGCTACGCCTTCACCCAGGCTACAGCCTACCTTAAAATGGCAACTCTAATTTATCATCTAATAAATGCATTTGTTTCTTAAATAATTGTTGGATTTTTTCCAAATAATCTTCATCTTCTGCTTCAAAACGAGCAACCAGACAAGGTGTTGTGTTTGAGGCACGTAATAAGCCCCAACCTTTAGCAAACTCAACGCGCAAACCATCGATGGCAATAACTCGTGCCTGAGGAAACTCTGCCACTTCATTAAAGCGCTTCATAAACTGAAACTTCTCATCATCTGCAATAGCAATTTTCAATTCAGGAGTGTTAATGCTATTAGGAATCGCTGCAAATTGTTCACTAACCGTTAGATTCGCTTCGCTAATAATTTCGAGCAAACGACATGCACTATATAGGGCATCATCAAATCCATACCAGCGATCTTTGAAGAACAAATGTCCGCTCATTTCACCGGCCAGAGCAGCTCCCTCTTCTTTCATCACATGCTTCACGATAGAGTGACCTGTGGGACACATTTTAGGTAACCCACCAGCCTCTTTAATCACAGATTCTAAATGGCTGGAGCATTTCACATCAAAGACTATAGTCGCACCGGGAAGACGAGCCAATAATTCACGAACATAGAGCATCATCAAACGATCAGGCCAAATCATCTCACCATTATTTGTAATTAAACCCAATCGATCTGCATCTCCATCAAAAGCTAGACCTAAGTCTGCTTGATGTTCTGCCACTGCAACTTTTAAATCAGCTAAATTAGCCTCTATGGTTGGATCAGGATGATGATTAGGAAAGTGGCCATCGACATCACAATAAAGCGCTATCACCTCACAACCTAATTCAGTCAGCACTTCAGGGATAATAGGACCTGCAATACCATTCCCGCAGTCAACCACAACTTTCAATGGGCGTTTGATTTCTATATCGCTTAGAATGCGTTGCTTGTATGTAGGTAACACATCAAAAGCGACTTCTTTGCCTTGACCAACAACTCGCTTCCGTTCAGAAACCAACTGATACAAGATATCAATATCTGCTTGCATCAACGTTTTACCCAACAATACCATTTTAATCCCATTGTAATTTGCTGGGTTGTGACTTCCCGTTACCATCAAACCACAGTCAAGACCTTGGGTATGAATTGCAAAATACATCACTGGAGTGGGCACTTCACCTAAATCAGATACATCAATCCCACTATCAAGTAGTCCTTGCTTTAAAGCCGAAGCCATCGCCAAACTAGTAAGACGACCATCACGTGCCAAAAAAATTTGTTGTCGTTTTAAATCACGCAAATGACATGCTAGAGCAAGTCCAATACTATAAAAAGCATGTTCATCTAATTCTTGTCCGATTATGCCGCGAATATCGTAAGCACGAAACACAGAACGGGAAACTTGTTTTTGCTGATATTTCATTTAATGCCTCCCTGAACTGCCAAATCCACCTTCACCTCTGGAGGTTTCGGTAAATGAATCAACCACTTCAAAAGCAGCCTGCACAACGGGAATAAAAACTAATTGAGCGATGCGCTCTCCTGGATTTACGGTGAAATGCTCAATACCTCTATTCCAACAAGAAATCTTCAGTTCGCCTTGATAATCAGAGTCAATTAACCCCACCAAATTACCCAAAACGATGCCATTTTTATGCCCTAAACCAGAACGGGGTAAAATCACTGCCGCCAATTTAGGATCAGCGATATAAATTGATAAGCCTGTAGGGAGTAATACGGTTTCTTGTGGCGCAATTTGCATAGGTTCATTGATACAAACTCGCAAGTCTAATCCTGCCGCACCATGGGTCGCATAAGTAGGTAATGGAATTGTATCGCCGATTCGTGCATCAAGAATTTTTAACTGAATTGCCTGGGTCATAATTTTTCCTATTAATCTCAATGCGCATCATTTTGCAGAGTTGCAGCAATGATTGCAATAAGTTGTCCTGCTAAGCGTGTTTTATGGGTTAAGGGCAATTCGATTTGCTTGTTTTTTGTAATGACAATGACTTGATTCTCTTCACTATCAAACCCAAGTCCTTTTCCTACTGAATTCGCGACAATCATATCTAATTTTTTACGTTGTAACTTTTCAGTAGCATAATGCACAACATCCGTGGTTTCAGCAGCAAATCCAACCACGCAAGAAGCCCGAGTTGAATCAGCAACACGACTTAAAATATCGGGATTTTTTATCAGTTTAAGCGTCATTTCTTCATGATTTTTTTTCTTCATTTTCTCTGACGCAGGCGACTCAACCCGATAATCTGCAACAGCAGCTGTTCCTATAAATATACCACCTGTAGGCATTTCCTGCATTACGGCATCAAGCATTTCTTGTGCAGACTCAACCTGAGTGCGTTTAATTCCAATTGAAGCCTGTAACGAAGTTGGCCCACTAATTAAAGTAACTTGCGCCCCGGCCATCGCCGCAGCTTCAGCCATGGCGTATCCCATCTTGCCAGAACTGTAATTACTGATATAGCGCACTGGGTCCATGGGTTCACGAGTAGGTCCCGCAGTGACGAGCACTTTTTTGCCCACTAATAACTGATGTACATCATATAAACGTAATGCACTCATGATTTGTTGCACATCACTCACACGCCCCAAACCATACTCACCACAGGCTTGCGATCCTTCTTCAGGACCTACAAAAATTACCCCTCTTTCTCGCAAAATCGTACAATTGGCTTGGGTTGCAGGATGATGCCACATGCTATGATTCATAGCAGGGCAAACAAGTACTGGCACTTCTGCAACGAGATATAATGTAGACAGTAAATCATCTGCAATACCTTGAGCCATTTTCGCAATCATGTTTGCAGAAGCAGGAGCAATCACTAAATAATCAGCCCAACGCGCCAGCTCAATGTGTCCCATAGCACGCTCTGCCTGAGCATCAAATAAATCAGTTCGGGTACTGTTGCCTGATAGCGCTTGCATTTGCAAAGGACTCACAAACTCCTGAGCTGATTGTGTCATCACTACGTTGACCTCAGCACCAGCACGAGTTAACTCGCGAATCAAGTATGCTGATTTATACGCAGCAACCCCTCCACACACCCCAAGAAGTACTTTTTTCCCAATAAAATCTTGCATGACTGGTCTTTTTTGATAAGAATAGCTTCGATCAAAGCATAAACTTCGCAATAAAGGAATAGAAAAATGACGGTTGTCCAATCAACACGGCAGTTGAACTTGCGTGAAAAACTGCTCACTTATGGTGCACAAAGCCTCTCAGATACTGAATTACTCGCAATTTTTATCAGCTCTGGTACTCGTAAAAAGTCCTGTGTCCACATAGCATTTGACCTCCTCAAACATTTAGGGGATTTACGAGCGGTTCTTAATGCCGATAAACAACGTTTTAAACAAGTACCTGGTTTAGGCGAAGTTCGCTATGCACAGTTACAAGCAGTTAAAGAAATGTGTCGACGCAGTGATTTCATTCAATTACAAAAAGACACCCAAATCACAAACAGCAAACAAACCTATGCTTATTTAAAAAAGCGTTTGCGCGATTATAAAAATGAAACCTTTGCTGCATTGTTTCTCGATAATCAGCATCGCATCATTGCCTATGAAGAGCTCTTTTCCGGCACAATCAATACAGCAACTATTCACCCTAGACCCATCATAGAGCGGGTCTTACAACTTAATGCAGCAGCCCTCATTCTTGCCCATAATCACCCCTCAGGAATATCCGATGCCAGTCATCAGGATATTGTCGTTACCGAACGTATCCGTGAGGCCTTGGAATTAGTTGATGTTCGTTTACTTGATCATCTCATTATTGGCGATAACGAAGTCTATTCTATTATTGCCGAAAACAAATCGATATGTGCGGAATGAGATTGGGTAAATTCAATCCCCTCACTCGTATATGGGAGAGGTCATCGCAAAGCGACGGGTGAGGGTGCGAAAATTAATAATCGTTCTAACCAAAAAATCAAATGTTCCAATATAATTAAAGTATCCTCACTTACTTCATTTTCCCATGACAAAATTCATCTTAGCGGTACTTTTTTCTCTTAGCATGGGCACTGCTTTCGCCGAAACAGACTATTGCCAACTGGCACGAGACAATTTATACGCTGAAAAAAGTGATTTAATTTCAGTAATCAAAATCAATACCAATAAAACATCACTTTATTCATCTACCGTCGCAACAAGTAAAGATTGCGCCAATTATTCTCCCTTGTTTTCAGTCAAAAACCCTGATGTGATTAAAACACAAGGGGGGTTATGTGCAGTATTGCCTGCTGGCGAAATAAAACCGGGGTTATGTGCCCTGCACTTAACGCTATGTATCTCAGAGAAAGATTGCCAAAATTTGATTATAAAATTAACTACAGAGAATAATCATTATACAAAAGCAGATCCTGCTTATTATGAAATGAGCTTCAAGTAGCTAAAGGCCGCCTTAAACTATTGAGTACCAACGCCCAAATATTTGCAGACATTATTCCTAAAGCAGTAAAAGCATCGCCACAGGCAATCATTATGATTGTCACGGATCCTCCTGACCCATTGGCAGATGTTGCGCGTAAATTGGCTGGACATGATCGAGTCATTAGCACAGGAACTTATCTTGATACACTTCGTTTTCGTTTTCATATTGCCAAACACTTTAATGTCAGCCCAATTGATGTCAATGCACACGTCATTGGGGAACATGGTACTTCATCTGTATTTTTATGGTCCTCAGTGCAAATAGGCGGTAAGCCTTTATCCTCTTTATTGACACAGAATATAGAACAATTTAAGCAACGCATGGAACGCGAGGTAAAATTCGCCAACATTACAATTATTGAAGGAAACAATGCCAGTCAGTATGGAATAGGCATGGTTTGTGCGCGGATTGCAGAAATCATTGTCCGTGATGAACGCGCTGTTATTCCTATTAGCTCATACCACGAGCAATACAAAGTAACATTTTCGTTGCCCAGTGTTCTAGGCCAACAGGGTATAAAAGAAGTTTTTATCCCTGAGATGTCTCCTGCAGAAGAAGATGCTTTACAAAAAGGTGCAGAGGTTTAAAAAAAAGCCTTAATGTTCTAACCCCAGGCACTACAAGTCATCGTCCCTCCGGATTCACATACATTTATACGGGGTAATTTATTTCTATTGCTATTTCATGATCAATTTTTATATAATGCGGGCAATTAATATCAGGATGAGTTTTTGTAGTATGCCGTTTTCAAGTAAATTAAAAGCAGATTATGTTGAAATGATTAATGGGGAATTGGATACCATTCCCATAGAGCGACGAGAGGAATTTAATTTAATTGCTCAAGAATTAGAAAATATTATTAGCTCTGCTTTTTTATTAGTTCTTAAAAGTATTTTTTGTCCCAAAATTACCCTTCCAAAAGCAACGCAGGAACAACTAAGCTACATACGTTATTGTTTTAATACCCCTAAAGATTTTGTGGCGTCTGCTGCGGATTATTCTGAGTATCAACAAATTCTTACGGAAAGAATTACCGCGAAAATAACTGAATTTCGCACGTTCACTGCAAAAGAACAAAAAGAATACCTCGAGTTTCAGAAAGGAAAACATAACTCTTCAGTACCCTCCATAGTTTAAACACATGTGCCTGGGTAAAGCGCAGCGAAACCCAGGTTATTGTTTTTCCATGACGAATACAAATTCTGGGCTACGCTCTAGCAAAATCAAAAGAAATAATTTTAGCAATTTCAGCTTGTTTTAAGGCTAAAGCCAATAGTCGATCAACACCCAAAGCGACACCGCTGCATGCAGGCAATCCATACTCTAACGCCTGCAAAAGATAGTGATCTGCATCCACCGAGGGAAAGCCTTTGTCGCTTCTTAGTTTTTGGTCTTGAGCAAAACGTTTTGCTTGGGCGTCCGCATCGGTCAACTCATGAAAACCGTTTGCTAATTCCACGCCCTGATAATACACTTCAAACCGTTCGGCCACCCCGTCATTAATTTTTGCTAAAGCAGCTTGTGAGGCAGGAAAATTATACACTGCAACTGGCGCATGTTCTTTTCCTAGAAAAGGTTCAACGACATGGCTCATCAGTAAAAATAGATATTGATCTCTATCTTCTTCCTCAGGAGGCAATACATTATCCAAATCAAAACGTACCAAGACTTGACGAAGTTGCGCTATGGTCGCCGCTAATGGATCAATATCACACGCCTCAAGAAAAGCCTGTTGATAGGTTTTTCTAATCATCGATTCAGATTGCATTACCATTTGCAGAAAAAGGTCCATTTCATCCATCAACGCATGATGATCAATGCCCAGTTGATACCACTCTAACAATGTAAATTCTGGATTATGCCAACGTCCTAACTCATCGTCACGAAATACTCGTGCTATTTGAAAAATAGAGCCACTTCCCGCCGCAAGCAAACGCTTCATATGATATTCAGGGGAAGTTTGTAAACAATAGGTTTCGTCACGAAAAGTTGCTTTGATATTACTCAAATAAACATCGGTTGTGCCATAGCGGGCCATAATTGGCGTTTCAACTTCCAGATAACCGCGTTCAGAAAAGAAATGGCGTATTTTGGTTACTAATGCTGCACGTTGGCGCAACAGCTCAATAGGCGCTGAAGGTTGCCACATTTTAATAAAAAATTCCCAATTCAAGACGCGCGGCTTCAGTCATTCGCTCCTGAGACCAAGGCGGCTCCCAAACTAATTCCACAGTACAATCACGCACCCCTTCAACTTTATTAACGGCTTGTTCTACGGTTCCTGGAAAAGTTTGGGCAACAGGACAACCAGGAGTAGTTAACGTCATTTGAATGGCAACGTGGGCTTCATCATCAATGGACACATCATAAATTAAACCCAAATCATAAATATTAACGGGAATTTCAGGGTCATAAACTTCCCTAAGCGCATTAACAATGGCCTCTTTCAATAATTCTGAATCCTGTTTTTTCTTAAAACCAAACATAAAGTACCTACTTTTTTGGTATGTAGTAACGTAGTACATAGCCTGGTTGCTTGCAGCCAGGCTACAATTCTTTCTATTCTGTTTTCACCACGTTACTGTCTTTATTCAACGCCGCTTCCAAGGTATGCCAGGCCAAAGTAGCACATTTTACTCGGGCTGGATAAGCCTTCACTCCGGCAAGAACCAGCAGCTTGTCCATATAGAGCAACTGGCTTTCTTCGTTTTGCGTCAACATATGATGAAAGCGATGGAACATTTCATGTGCTTCCTCTATCGTTTTGCCTTTTATAGAGTCCGTCATCAGAGAAGCCGAAGCTTGAGATATGGCACAACCACATCCTAAAAAGCTTAACTCAGTGATCAAATCTTTTTCGATTTTGGCATAAACAGTTAATTTATCACCGCATAAAGGATTAAAACCATTCGCTTGAACCGTTGCATCTTTCATTTCATAATGATGACGTGGATTGCGATTATGATCGATAATGATTTCCTGATAAAGCTCACGCAGTTCTGCACTCATGCAAATACCTCTTTAACCCGATGCAACGCTTTGATGCACCGATCAATTTCCTCTTTGGTGTTATAAAACGACAAGGAAATTCGTGACGTAGCAGCAACGTTATAAAAATCCATCAATGGCATAGCACAATGATGGCCACTACGCACTGCAATTCCTTCACTATCTAAAATAGTTCCTACGTCATGAGCATGGATTGTTCCATGCACAAAAGAAACAACCGGTACTTTGTGTTGTGCAGTCCCAATAATATTAAAGCCTGCAGCGCGTACCCCGACAGTTGCATACTCTAATAACTCAGTCTCATAAGCAGCAATCGCGTCCAAATCTAAAGACTCTAAATAATCTATAGCAGCACCTAAACCAATCACACCCGCAATATCCGGCGTACCTGCCTCAAATTTATGCGGAAGGGGTGCATATTCTGTTGCATCAAAGGTCACGTAGTTAATCATCTCGCCCCCTCCCTGATAAGGAGACATGGCATTCAAAAGCGCCTCTTTACCCCATAAAACCCCGATACCTGTAGGGCCATATAATTTATGCCCTGAAAATGCATAAAAATCACACCCTAAATCTTGTACATCTATAGGCAGGTGAGGAGCAGCTTGTGCGCCATCAAGTAATACTTCGGCACCATACTCATGAGCCATCTTAATCATTTCTTTTACAGGATTAATCGTCCCTAAGGCATTAGAAACATGCGAAATTGCAACAAATTTTGTATTTTTATTTAATTTTTTGGCAAACTCTTCTAATAAAACTTCACCATCAAGAGAAATAGGTGCAACCTGCAGTTTAGCTCCTGTTTTTTTGCACACCATCTGCCAAGGAACAATATTGGAATGATGTTCCATATGGGTAATTAAAATTTCTTCATCAGGTAAAATACGTGGTGCGACCAAACTTTGCGCGACCAAATTAATTGCCTCTGTGGTGCCGCGAACAAAAATACACTCCTGTGGTGCATTGGCATTAATAAAGCGTTTTACTTTAGAACGAGCCGCTTCAAAATGCTCTGTTGCTCTGACACTTAAGGTATGCACACCACGATGGACATTCGAATTATCATGCTCATAATAACGAGACATCGCCTCAATCACTGCTTTAGGCTTTTGCGCCGTTGCAGCATTATCAAAATAAATTAAATCAAAATCGTTTATTTTCTGATTGAGTACAGGGAACTCTTTACGAATTGCTTGAATATCCAAAGCGTCCATTAGCTTATCCCAACTGTTGTGTTAATAAATGCCCCATGTAATCTGCCAATTGCCTATGGGGAATAAGTCGCAAATTATCACTAGCAAAAGCATGGATTAAATAGTGTGATGCCTCAAGTCTATCTATTCCACGGGTTGCTAAATAAAATAATGCGTCCTCATCCAATTGTCCAACTGTCGCCCCATGCGAACACAATACATCATCAGCAAAAATCTCTAGCTGCGGCTTGGTATCTATTTCTGCATTTGCTGAAAGCAACAGGTTTTTATTTTGTTGTTTGGCATCCGTATGTTGTGCATCTTTCGCAACAATCACCTTACCATTAAATACTGCACGCGAACGACCGGTGAGGATACCTTTATAATCCTGCTCGCTGCTGCAATAAGGTACTAGATGCTGTACCGTTGTATGATGGTCAACATGTTGTCCATCAGCAGGAGCATAAATCCCATTCATCATGGAGTGTGCTTTTTCTTCTTGCAAATACAAACTAATATCGGAACGCACCCATTGCCCACCAAGGCTTAGAGAATGATTAGCAAACTCACTGCCAGCTAGTTGTTGTACAGATAAATGACCAAAGTGAAAAGCGGACTTACTCTCTCTTTGAATCGTACAATGTGTTAATTTTGCTCCGGTACCAACCACCACCTCAGTGATTTTATTAGTCAAATAGCAACAATCAGCCAAACCTTGATAATCTTCAATGATTGTCGCTTGGCTGTTTGCTTCGGCAATAATCAAATGGCGCAAATAAACCGCTTGATTCATGCGGTCTTGTATATGGGTTAGCGCGATAGGCTCTTCAATAACGACTCCTGCGGGAATATAAACCAACACGCCGCTGTGAATCATCGCTGTATTTAAATAATGAAAACCATGCTCTTGTTTTAAAATAGTACCTAAATAGGGTTTCAACAACTCAGGATACTGAGCTAACGCTATGGATAAAGGAAGGACTAATACGCCCTTAGGTAGTGCTTTAGCCAGCTGCTCCTCACCGGATATACATCCGTTTTGGATCAATAAATTCTGCTTTATTGGCAAATCAAAGTATGCTTTCTCATCAAATGCCGCAGTCACAGAATCTTGAGAGCGCTCTACAACATCAGCACGCATAAAGGGTTGATTTAATAAAGCATCAACACTGGTATATTTCCAATTTTCATCATGCCGTGTTGGAAAACCATGCCGACTCAGATCCATTAATGCTTTAGTTTGCAACTGGGCAAGCCAAGGCAAGCTAGAAACACTGGCTTTTGCCCGTTGTTGGTAAAAATCCACAATCTCGCTCATCACTACACCGTTTCCTCAAGCCAGCTATACCCTTTTTTCTCTAATTCAAGTGCTAATGATTTATCGCCGGACATAATAATACGGCCATTGACCAACACATGAATAAAATCTGGCTCAATGTAATCAAGCAACCGCTGATAATGCGTTACTAAAATAATAGAACGTTCTGGGGAACGCATCGCATTAACACCCTGAGAAATAATACGTAATGCATCAATATCCAAGCCTGAATCAGTTTCATCAAGGATAGCAAGCTTTGGTTCCAGTGCAGCCATCTGTAAAATTTCATTACGCTTTTTCTCACCGCCAGAAAACCCTTCGTTAATACTGCGGTATAAAAAGCTTTCATCCATTTCCAGTAACTGACATTTCTCGCGAATGAAACTCAGAAACTCAATCGCATCTAATGTATTTTTCCCCTGGCCTTTACGTACTGCATTAACAGACGCCTTGAGAAAGTTAACGTTGGTAACACCTGGTATTTCTACAGGATATTGAAACGATAAAAAGACACCCGCACGCGCTCGCTCTTCAGGCGCTAAGGGTGATAAGTCTTTGCCTAGATAGCTGATTTCTCCACCAGTCATGCGATAAGAAGGATGACCAGCTAATACTTTAGACAGAGTACTTTTTCCCGAACCATTAGGCCCCATAATGGCATGAACTTCACCCGCATTTACTTGAAGATTAATGCCTTTTAAAATGGCTTGCTCATTTACTTCAACATTTAAGTCTTTAATTTCTAACATATTAGCCTACTGCCCCTTCTAAACTCAGACCTAGCAATTTAGTTGCTTCCACCGCAAACTCCATAGGTAATTCTTTTAATACCTGTTTACAAAAACCATTTACAATCATCGACACAGCATCCTCTGTATCAATTCCTCGTTGCTGGCAATAAAACAATTGCTCTTCGCTGATCTTTGAAGTCGTTGCCTCATGTTCTACTTGTGCTGTAGGGTTTTTGACCTCTATATACGGAAAAGTATGTGCAGAACATTCAGAACCCATAAGCATAGAATCACATTGAGTGTAATTACGCGCATTTGTCGCTGTTGGTGCAATACGCACCAAACCACGATAAGCATTATGTGCACGTCCCGCACTGATTCCTTTGGAAATAATGGTTGAACGCGTGTTTTTACCAATATGAACCATTTTCGTGCCTGTATCAGCTTGTTGATAGTTATTGGTTAAAGCAACAGAGTAAAATTCGCCCACGGAATCATCCCCTTGTAAAATCACACTAGGATATTTCCAAGTAATCGCCGAACCTGTTTCAATTTGCGTCCAGGAGATTTTAGACCGTTTACCACGGCACGCCCCACGCTTAGTCACAAAATTATAAATACCCCCTTTTCCTTCCTTATCACCAGGATACCAATTTTGGACTGTGGAATATTTAATTTGCGCCCCATCCAAAGCAACCAGCTCGACCACTGCGGCATGCAATTGATTTTCATCGCGCATAGGTGCGGTACACCCTTCAAGATAAGAAACGTAACTGTCCACATCCGCAACAATCAAGGTACGTTCGAATTGCCCTGTAGACGCCGCATTAATACGGAAATAAGTAGATAGCTCCATAGGACAACGTACCCCTTTGGGTATGTAAACAAAAGAGCCATCACTAAAAACAGCAGAATTCAAAGCTGCATAAAAATTATCACGATAAGGTACTACTGAACCCAAATATTGCATGACCAATTCAGGGTATTTATGTACTGCCTCAGAAATAGGACAAAAAATGACGCCTTTTTCAGCGAGTTTGGCTTTAAATGTCGTAGCGACAGAAACGCTATCAAACACAGCATCTACGGCAACACCTGCCAGCATTTCTTGTTCCCTTAAAGGAATGCCCAATTTCTCATATGTTCTTAGTAATTCGGGGTCCACTTCATCCAGACTTTTGGGTGCATCTTTTTTCATTTTAGGCGCTGAATAATAAGAAAGTGCCTGATAATCCACTGGTGGATAATGCACACTGGACCATTGGGGAGGAGACATGGTTAACCAATGCCTATAAGCTTTTAAACGCCACTCAAGTAAAAACTCTGGTTCACCCTTCACTGCGGATAAACGGCGAATTACCTCTTCATCCAGCCCGGGCTCAAAAGTATCTACTTCAATGTCCGTTGTAAACCCATGTTGATATTCTCTATCGAGCAGAGAATTAATTTGCTCACTGCTTTTAGCCACGATTAACTCCACTTGCCAATTGTCGAACTCGCTCCACATCATGTGCTTGTAACGTTGGTTTAGCCAGAGTCGCTAAACTGACACTATCCAAAGCCGTTTCAATTGCTTGGCTAATCAATCGCCAATTACCCTGAATCGTACAAACATCTTGTAACGAACACTCATTAGGTTGTAAACGACACTCTGTGAAACCACGATGTTCTTCCAATGCAAAAATTATTTGCGACACTGAAATCTCAGTTGCAGGTCGTCGCAATCGATATCCTCCAGTCACTCCACGCACCGAAGTTAACAAACCTGCGCTCGTCAAACGTTTTAAAATTTTACTTACCGTAGGTACAGTCAGATGAGTATGTAATGCAATATCACGAGCATTACATAATTCTTGCGCGTGTCTGGCGAGATAAACCATCACAACTGTTCCATAATCGGCCAACTTGCTGATGCGCAGCATAACACCTCAAAATCGAATAATCTAGTACTAAATAAGTCTTAATTAGAGACAAAAAACCGGCTTAATTACTTTTTTATCTATATTATAAATATAGTACCAAATTAGTTCTATATCTGGCAAACACGAATAGTACCTTATTGTTAAGGAATGATGCAAATAAATTATTCAGACTCAGTCTTAAAGTGTGGCCTAGGTTCGGCATGAACAGGGCTGAATTTGCTGTAGGTTGGGCCTTGGCCCAACATTTCCTTAAATGCAAATATACTATAGTCTTTTGTTGGGCCAAGGCCCAACCTACATTTTATTTATTCAGCTCATTATCCATGTAAGAGATTCCCATATCATCGAGCGTGATCACTTGAACTCTGCGCGTTATATAACGTATCATCTTCTTTTTACATTAGAGTGTTTGCACTACGATTTCATGCTTGAATCAAGACCCATTAGGAGCACGACCATGACAGTTGCGCATTATCCAGCCTCACTGGTCAGCAGTCACCTTGTAAATTCGGGATCCATGCTTGCCCCGCAAGGTTACTATCGCTCAAAATTATTCATTGCTCCATTTTCTAATAATGCCTTGGTTGCTGCAGCAGGCCCTCTATTATCGCTATTAGAGCGGCTTTGTCTTAGTCCGTCACTCCCTGCTATTGAGAATATCAGAGACAACATTGAGCATGAATTACTTGCTTTTCAAAGCAAAATGGATGCATCGAAATATCCTGCGGACTTTGCTGCGATTGCCTATTATTTAATGTCAGCAACCATAGACGAAATAATTGGTAAAAACTACATGCGCGTCTATCAAATTAGCGCTGAATTTAAAGCATTTACCCCACTAACGAATGATGATGCGCAACCGCAACATCGTTTTTTTGAAATCCTTAATTACATTAAGGAGCGGCCAAATCAATACCTAGACCTTATTGAGTTGGTTTATTTTTTCCTGATTGTAGGTTTTGAAGGCCATTATCATCTCAAGGCTGATGGACGACAGGCTTTAGATAATTACATTGAGGACCTTTATCAAATAATCCAACAAAATCGGTTTAATCAACCACGCCGCTTATTTAATGAAAACCCGATACCCCAAATAGTTAAAAAAAATTATAAAGCCGTCATAATAACGCTGATTTCTGCGGTTGCTGTAGTAGCACTTGCTTTTTTTACTAGCCAATATTTATTGGAGAATAAAGCAAAAACCGTTTTATTTGGACATACCCAACTTGCTCTTCTGGATAGCTAATGGACAACTCGTTACGCGCATTATGTGATGCTATAAAAAAAATACTTTCACAATTAAAACCACAAAGCAATCCACTGTCTTTTGTAGTAATTACCGGTAGAAACGCCCAAGGTAAATCGGCCATATTAAAACAAAGCAATATGGAAGAAATACCCGTTTTCAGCGAGCAACATGCAAAAATTTATTTCAACCAGAAAGGCATCATCATTGAGCTTGGCGAAAGCTGGCTGACCAACAGCAAAACCTTATTACAAGCTACGCTGAAGCAATTAAACCGCTGCAACGCCCATCTAAAAATTACTGGCCTTGTTTTATGCATTGATGTAAACGAATTACTTATTGCCGATTCAGGACAATTTGCAGAACATAAAAAAGCACATCTGCAATTGTTAGAACGATTTGGAGCCAATCTAGGTTACTCCGTCAATCTTGCATTAATATTTACCAAAATGGATACCCTCGCAGGCTTCACCGAATTTTATCAAGCAGACCATGCAACGGATTTATCGAAACCTCTAGGGTTTTCACTCGATTGTAGAAATGAGCTAAAGAAAAAAATAGAAGCCTATTCATTACAATTCAACCAACTTATAGAACAAATTGGTCAGCAAGTAATTAATAAAATGCACCCTGCTCGCTCAACCATGAGACGCAGTTTAATTCGGGAGTTTCCATTGCAGGTGGCGAGTTTACGAGCCCCTATTCAAGCATTAATCCAAGGGATCTCTCCTAAGCTCTTTAATTTACATTCCGTTTATTTTAGCAGTGCAGAGCAAGGCGGCGTGAGCATTGATCGCCTAAATAAAAAAATTCAACATGAATACGCCTTAATCGTGCAAGATACCTTCCCTCAAGCTACAAATTTCAGGGCTTATTTTGTTGAAGGCGCATTAAGAACTATTCAGGAACACTGCAGCCAGGTCCCGCAGACTAGACGATTTTCGCAAAAACCCATTATTGCCGCGACTGCAAGTATTGCCGGTATCAGTTTACTCCTCTTAAGCTACAACCATTACAAAACAGCGCATCTCCTGGATGCAGCAAGTAAAGAGTTACTGGCTTACGATATCCTCAAGAGTCAAAAAAATAAAGAAAAGCAGGCGCTTTATCATTTATCTAATGCCGCCAAAACAATGAATAACATTCCGAGCAACTCCTTATCACTGCCCACAGTACACCAATTAAAATCTAACTTGCACCACAATGCCCAAAATCGCCTGCATGGTGAGTTTTTACCTTCATTAACTTATGAATTAGAAGAGGTAATCAATAATCCAGGGAATACACCTATTGTGCGCTATAACGCGTTGAAAATTTACTTGATGCTTAGCCAGCCAGAACACTTTTCAGCAATGCAAGTACAAGATTGGTTTGCCGCACAATGGAAAAATCAACCGGAACCTGCTTTAAAGAAACAATTAGCACTGCTTAAACTTCTGTTAAGTAAACCTCCTAAAAATATCATTGTGAAGCAACAGATAATTAGTGATGCCAGAAACTATTTAAATGCATTACCCAGCAGTTATCTCTATTACTCCATCGCCAAAGAGTTTTTCCCGACGGCAAAACAAAAAATTGAGGTTAATGGTTTTGTATTGGCAACCAGCGAGCTGCCCGTTTACTTTACCCGCGCAGGCTTTAATGACGTGATGCAAAGGATTCCTGATATTAGCCATAGCCTACAACAGGAAAACTGGATACTTGCACGCAATGATTCAGTTCAGTTACAGGAAATGATAACTCAAGCGTATTGCTTTGATTATGTTACCTGGTGGCAAACATTCATGCGTAAATCGCAACCGTTACATTACCAGGATTATCAAGCAGGACGACAAATAGTTAAAAACGTTGAGCAATCTCATGCGCTGAGTAAAATAATCAGCTTAATTCAACAAGAAACTAAAGCAGATCTATCCAATAACGCATCCCCCTTTAATCATTCTATAGCCAATCAGTTTACTGATTTAAACTTAATGAGTCATTCCAGTACTAAAGAACTTGATCTAAAAATCGTTGATTTAGAACGCTTTATTTCAACTTTATCTATGATAAATGATGGTGGTAAAACTGCGTTTAATATTATTAGAACACGCTTTGCCAGTGATAGTGCGTCCGATCCAGTCAGTTTGCTTTACAACCAAGCACGACAATTACCTGAGCCATTAAGTACCTGGACAAAACAATTAGCAAGCGACACCTGGAGCATTTTAATCAAAGACAGCCGTCAATATATCAACCAACAATGGCAACAAACTGTTTATAGAGAATTCCAAACCACTATTGCCAAACGCTATCCTTTTGACACATCACAACCAGAAGAAATAGCAATTAATGATTTTAATCATTTCTTTTCTACTCATGGTGCATTGAACACATTTACTGAAAATTTTGTGAAACCCTTTTTAGATGTATCCAGTGCAGAATGGAAACCTAAAGCAGTCAATGATTCGGTATTACCCATCGCGACAGAAACATTAGATGCACTCATACGAGCCAATATTATTACCAATATGTTCTTCCCTGATCATGGTGAAGAAAGCAAAATTGATTTTAGTTTACAAAAAATCAGCCTTGACCCCGTAGTCGCTAATCTAGAACTTCAAATTGGCAGTATCAAATTAACAGACAATCAAGGAAGTGATTCTCTAACCCGGTTTACCTGGCCACTACCTAATGCAAAACTTGCACTGGATTCCATTGAAGGCAATCATTATGAGCTTGCAGAACAAGGAGCCTGGGCCTTATTTAAACTGCTAGAAAAAGTAAATGTTCTGGTTGATGAGCAAGACAGCTCCAACTTGCAAATTCTCTTTGAAATTAACAGTAATTCAGGACGTTACTTATTAAAAACAAATAATCAAGTAAATCCCTTCACTCCAGGAATATTGAATGGCTTTACATTGCGTGACTCTATAGTCTAGCTTTACAGGAGGTATGCTTGAATCTTGACCAAAGGTTCAAGCATGAGCAAATACCTTCAAAACGCACTCGTTAACCATTTATTTCTAATCGCATCGAAGCGGATTATTGCGGAACGCTTTTAAAAGCAATTGCTTCATGAATCAGTGTTTTTGCATTGGATTTTTCAAGACTTTTATCCCACTTAGGGTATACTCTCATATATTCTTCTAAAAGATCAAACCCGATATTGCCACAAAGATAACTCTTGGTAGCATGTAAAACCGATACTTTATCTGCATATAGTTGCATCCTTGGATATTTTTCCTTTTGCTGCTTGCAATGTATTATTTCCTCGTCAATACGACTCACTAAGGCCTGGAGTTGAATTGAAACTTCTGACTTCGTAATTTTTTTTTGCAGCGCGTGCGCAGAAGCAACGAAACGTTCACCCCCATCTTTTTGATGCTCAAACATAATCAACTCCCTATGATTTAGATAAAGTAGGAATTAGCTACCTTGGATTTTAGGCTATCCTATTTTCATGAGCCTGCATTTTAAAAGCGTCCAATTTTTTAATTATAGCTAAAATTTTAGCAACAAAGAGGCAGATTTATTTGAATTCATATATACTCTTAATCTCTACTGAATAAGAAAGGTCAATGCTATGCGTACGTTTATTTCCTATTTGCTTATTACATTATTAAGTTTTGGACTGTTTATTAACGAAGCCTCTGCCAAACGTTTTGGTGCAGGCAGAAGTTTTGGTATACAGCGCTCACAAAGTGCTCTGTCCCCGAATAAAGTACAGAAATCCAGTGTTATGGGGCAAAGCACAAAAAATCCAAGCAGATGGGGTGGAATACTCAGTGGTTTATTAATTGGCGGCTTGCTTACCAGTTTATTTATGGGACATGGTCTTGGTACCGGGATCCTAACATGGTTAATTTTAGGAGCGGCCATTTTCTTTATTGTCGGTTTTTTCCGCAAAAGAATGCAACCTGGTTTTCAATCAGGACAAGGGCAAAACCGCTCATTTAACCAAAGTCCTTTTAGTAACTTTAACCAGTCATTCAATAGCAGCTCCATGGGTGCTTCTGGTAATGCCGATAATGACGTTGCCGAATATCCTGCAGGCTTTGTACCAGAAACCTTTTTGCGTGAAGCCAAGGTGACATTTAATCGCTTGCAAGCGGCGTACGATCAAAAAAATCTTCAGGATTTGGGCGAATTCACCGCACCTGAAGTATTTGCAGAAATCAAAATGCAACTGGATGAGCGGGGTGATGCACCCAATAAAACAGACGTCATCACTTTAGAGGCCGAATTACTAGATGTTTCAAGACAATCTAATTCTCTAATTGCGAGCGTTCGATTTACTGGCTCTATTAAAGAAAATGATGAGCCTATAAGTCAGCTTGATGAAATTTGGCATTTTCGTCAATTCTCTAATAGCCCTCAATGGGTTGTCGGCGGAATCCAACAAGACGTATTTCAACCTTAACCTGTGTAGTGTAAGCTGGGCTGTTAAGCCCAGCGCACATTTATTCAGTTATTTTGCCTCTTAGCTCCAAAAAAATACAATCGCAAACTAACTCAAAATAACCGTTTCATCAAAGACAACTACTTGATTGCGGCCATTTTCCTTGGCCTTATATAAAGCCTTATCCGCCTGAATTAGAATACTGTTAATATCATTGCTACCATTAAAATAAGAAATACCGACACTAATCGTTACATGTACTTTTTGCTCATTCACAGTAAAATAATTTCTAGAAAATTGAAGGCGCAAGTCATTGCAAATTTTTTGACTGCTTTCAAGATCAGCGCCCGGCAATATCAGCGCAAACTCCTCCCCTCCATATCGTCCGATAATATCTCGATTACGCAAGCTCACCATAAATAGAGAGGCTAGCTTTTTAATGACAAGATCACCGAATGGATGGCCATAGGTATCATTAATCGATTTAAAATGGTCAATATCGATCATGATAAAGGATAAAGATAAATTCTGTTGTTTTGCCCGCGCAACTTCAATGTTTAAACGATTCAAAATACTTGAGTGGTTTAATAAACCGGTCAGACTATCTGTTGTCATGTAGTAATTTAAAATACTCGCTCGATTGGAGCGCGAACGAACTGCTGAAACTAAATCATGAGGAGAAATAGGTTTGGTTAGAAAGTCGTCGCCCCCCAAACTAATGGCGGCTAGTTTTTTATTTTTATCATCCTCTGTGGAGAGGAAAATAATAGGCATTTTTGTGTATCTTCTATCCTTACGCAATAGCGTTGCAAGCTCCAAACCAGAGCATTCTGGCATGTACACATCCATTAGCAGTAAATCAGGCTGAAAGGTTTCAAGCTCTTTTAATAAATTTAATGGATTGGTGATGGCTCGCGTAATCATATCCGCTTGCTTTAAAATCAAAGAATAATATTCAGCTAATGATTTAGAATCATCGAGAATGAGAATGCGGTATGCTTCGTTCAGAGCCGAACTACAATTTATATTTAATTCCTGTACCAGATAAGATACATCAAGGGGCTTTTGGAAATACGCCACACAACCCGCACGAATTGCGGTAAGTCGCGGCAATAAGTCTGCATTAGGCACGATACAAAATAACTGTGTTGGTGTTTTTTGATTGTCTTGTATCGCAACCAGCTGTTCCAATGCCGGTTTTTCCAAATAATTGGTATCAATAATGATTGCAATGGGTTGTTTTTCTCGAACTGAAGTCAATAATGACGTGATGTCTTTTAGAGGTTGTGCGTGATAACCTGCTTGGTTCAGATTGTCACTAAGTTCATTAACTAACTCGGTTTCCTGCTCCAATACATACACTAATTTATTGTCTGTATGTATCGATTCATCTGCAAAAGCTAACGGTTTTTTAGGCGCCTCATGAGCCAATACGCTTTTGAGTTGACCAAAAAAGACATGAATTTTTTCTTGATCGTCATGTGTTAGTTCCCCACTCGCTAGAATTTCCTTTAATAATATTTCCATCTGACGTGCTGTCTTACCCAATTCAGTATAACCATAGGTTCCCGCTGAGCCACACAAACTATGGACATCGCGATGAAAGTTTTGAAAACCCGCCATATCCCATTGTTTGAGTTGCGCATGCCATTGTACCTCTATACTATGAATTTTCTCCGGAAGATTCTTGCTATAGAGAACAAAAAGATCGTGTAATTTTTCCTGTATTTTCTCATCCATTATAGTTCAACCATGCATTCTTTATTGACGTCGCCAGGGTTAAAGGGTCAAAAGGTTTTTTAATTACATCAATTGCTCCGATTGCTTTGTAATCTGCTATCTCATTAGCTTGTATCTTCGCAGTCATAAAAATAGCAGGTATTTTTATAAAATTTGGATTCTTGCGTAATTCTCGTAAGGTCGTAGGCCCATCCAATTCAGGCATCATTACATCCAATAAAAGCAAGTCAGGAATGTATACTTCAGCGGCTTCGAGAATTTTTTTCCCATTAGCACAATACCTTACTGTAAACCCACCAATATCTTCCAAAGCAATTTGCGCAATCGCTCTTATATCTGCTTCATCTTCAGCATATAAAATCTTTTTTAATTCTTTATCAGTCATCCCTATCTCCTTTAAATTAAACCGTTAAAGAAGGTTTTTAATTGTGTTTAATAAAATGTCATTTGAAGAACTCGACTTAAGCAATGCCTGGCTCACATACTTTGAATAATCTTCATTCAATTGAGTATCAGAAAATACAAGTACCGGCGCATGATATTTTGATATCAATGGTAGAATGTCTGCGCCATTTCCATCGGGCAGCAATAAATCTAAGATAACCAGATTATATTTTTCTTTTTCGAGCATTTTTTTTGCTTCATGCAAATTATTCGCGGTTGAAACTCGCGCATGTTTTTCTAGAAGCATCTCTAAAATTTTTTGCGTATCTTTATTATCTTCAACATGTAATATGTGTGGTTTACTCTCAGAATTATTTTTTTGTATTTTGCTGATTGTAAAAAGTAACTTATTAAAATCGATTGGTTTATCCAACCAATCGACGATTGAAACAGCATCCCCGTTTGATAATTCCCTTCCCGTTTCCGCAATAACAGAAAGCACGATAATAGGCAAACTCTTTGTTTTTTTATCGGCACGTAGTTCTCTAATAAATGAAATTCCATCTTGATCTGGTAATATGAGATCCAATAAGAGTGCATGATACTCTTGGCTTGCTAACAATTTTCGTGCTGCTTCAGCAGTGTTCGCTACCTCAACAATAAAACCTGCTGACTCCAAAAGTAATTTGATGTAATTTGATTGATCACTATCGTCATCACAAATAAGTAATCTCTTTCTAAACTCCTGGACGACTATTTGATTTTTTTCTTGGCTAATCAGTAATTGCTCTGCTAGGGGTAAGTCAAAATAAAATGTTGTGAGCTCGTTAGGTTGACTCTCAAAGTTTAATACACCCCCCATTTTCTCGATAATCATTTTACTAATGTTTAATCCCAAGCCAGTCCCTCCCTTACCACGGGTAGTTGAGGCATCTCCTTGAGAAAATTTTTGAAAAATTCTCGGTTGAAATTCTGGCGATATTCCCTCACCCTTATTGGTAATGGATACACGCACCGAGGACTCAATTCGTTGGATCTTCAGAGAAACCTTCTCATTTTTATCAGAAAACTTACAGGCATTCGAAACCAGATTTGCTAAAACCTGCATTAACCGGTCTGGATCAACAGTGACTAAATATTTTTGTTCGGGGGGTATAAATTCAATTATTACTCCGAACTTATCTGCATACATTTTATTAACGTCAACTGACTCTTGTACTATTTTATTTAAGTTTGTTACTTTTAACTCAAAATCCATTTTTCCGGCTTCAATTTTTTCAATATCCAAAATATCATTAATTAGCAGCAGCAAACGTTCACAGTTATTATTTGCTATTTTTAGCAAGTTCATTACCTTTTCAGAGAATTTGCCCATGACACCACTGACTAAGAGTCCTAAAGAGCCACGTATGGACGTAAGCGGCGTACGTAATTCATGGCTGACTATAGAAACAAATTCATTTTTTAATTTTTCAGTCTGTTTCAAATCCGTAATATCATGGATTACAATAACTGCACCTAGGTTTTTCCCCTCTGAGTTAATAATTTTTTGCCCATCAATGATTACATTACGGATCCCATTTGTTTTAATATGCATCATGAATTCAACACCGCGTACACGTTCGCCATTTAAGGCACGTTTAAGCGGGAAATCATCGGGATTAATTGGACTATTATTCATTGTATAAAGGCAAATGTAATCCAATATGTTATTTATGTTTTTATTTGCCTTATCTGAGTTAATGTATTTTTGAATCGTATGATTCAATACAGTAATTCGCCCATCGGCATTACATGCGATAATGCCATCCTCTAAGTTATCAAGCATTGCATTAAGGAATTCTTTCTCATTAGAAATTGCCGTAACCATTTTCTTGTAATAACCCGATGCAGTTAATGCGATCGCAAAAATCAATCCACTAATTCCCGCAATAAAAAAAGCTAAATAACTGGGTTGTACTGCCGCATTGATGCTTGTCATCTCGTGAGTTAAATGGGGAGTAAATACTGCAGCAGACATTCCGGTATAATGCATACCGCAAATTGCCAGTCCCATTAATAAAGAGCTAATGATTTTTAGATTAAATTGCCTTTTACTTGAACCATAATTACTTTGTAATGCTAACCAAAGGGCAGTTTCTGCCGCAGCAATTCCAATGAGAATAGAAAGAAAGAATAAACTCGGTAAATAATGAATCGTTACATGAACTTTCATTGCCTCCATCCCCATATAATGCATACTGGAGATAGCAAGCCCTACGATCAAACCACCCAAAGCAAGATGGACAATAGAGTAATCTTTTTTCTGTAAAATAAATAAAGCTAAAGCGGACGCAAGTATGGCGGTCATTAGTGAGGCCGCAGTCCAACTGAAATCATATTCCATGGGCATAGGCATGATAAAAGCGAGCATACCAATGAAATGCATTGACCATATTCCTGCCCCCATTGCAAAAGCACCACCAGCAAGCCAATAGATGCGTGCATGCTTATTTTTTGTAGCGCGCAGTCTCCCCACAAGATTCAAAGCAACATAAGAAGCAAACACGGCGATAACATAGGATAAGATCACTAATTTTAAATCATAATGACCTGTTATTACATCAGCAGGAATTGTAGTGGTTTGAAACCATTCAGAAATAAAGCCCATTATTACGTCCTGTAATAGTAAGACAAAGATTAAGATAAATTTTTACGGCGAAGCACTCAAAAGCATTAGTTCAAAAATGCTCTCTTTAATTATAGACCTTTTTGTCACGTTTTAAGTATAGAAATATATCATTGATTGGTGAAGTACATTCATTTCCGTGAACGTTCCTGTGGGCACGTTCACGGAAAAGTAATTATACGTACTGCACCTCAATTATTTCGTACTCTACCAGGCCACCTGGTGTGTTGACAGTGACTGAGTCATCCAACTCTTTACCAATTAAGGCACGCCCCATAGGCGAACTGTAAGAGATTTTATTCTGTTTAATGTCAGCTTCATCTTCACCAACGATTTTGTACGTTACCTGAGCATCCGTTGTTACATGGCTGACAGTAACTGTTGCACCAAAAACGACCTTGCCATTGTTGGGCAATTTACTGATATCAATAATTTGTGCGTGAGATAATTTGGCCTCTAACTCCTGAATACGTCCCTCATTAAAACTTTGCTGTTCGCGAGCAGCATGATATTCAGCATTTTCTTTCAAATCACCATGAGCCCGTGCTGTAGCAATCGCTTCAACAATGCGGGGTCTATCAACAAACTTTAAACGTTGTAATTCTTCATTTAGTGCTGCTGCACCTTCTACTGTCATGGGGTGTTTACTCATATCAACCTCAAAAAAAATTCCCTGGTAATTCTAGAGCCTGTTTACACTTCTACTATCTTGGTCAAACTGCCCTGATTTTCTGCGCTCCGATGCTCACATACTTTGTGTATGCTGAAGATCAGGCCATTTTGACTCAAACTAGCGATTGTAAACAGGCCCTACCTTTTCTCCAAAACAACAAGAAAAGAGCTTAACGTATTAAGTTAAAGGCTATTGTAACCTAGATACAGCAGAGAGGAACTCAGGTTTTCCTTTCTTCAATCGCTCAAGGCTCTGCTTACTCCTTCATCCAGGCTACAATTTTTATTAATGTAAATCCTGCAGCCGAGTTACGGTCTCTCTATCTTCATATTTCATAGCCAAACAAGCAGCCTCGGCACCTGACAAAGTCGTAGTATAGCTAACCTTGTGCTGTAATGCATTGCGTCTGATTGCAAAAGAATCAGCAATTGCTTGCTTGCCCTCGGTTGTATTTACAATAAAATCTATTTCGTTATTTTTTATAAAATCCAAAACGTGTGGTCTGCCTTCGTTCACCTTAAATACTCTGCGACAATCAACACCAGCTGCCTGCAAAGCCAAAGCAGTACCGCGCGTTGCGATGATTTCAAAACCCAATTCAATCAATCGCTTCGCAATTTCACCTACTCGTGTTTTATCTGCATCGCGAACGGAAACAAATGCACGTCGTCGCTTGGCTATATTACAACCAGCTCCTAATTGGGCTTTAGCATAAGCTTGCCCAAAACGTCTGGCAATACCCATTACTTCACCTGTTGATTTCATTTCAGGGCCGAGAATAGAGTCTACACCAGAGAACTTGATAAAAGGAAAGACTGGAAGTTTAATTGAATAAAACGATGGCATATGATGATTTTGGCTTAAGCCTTGTTCTTTTAAACTCACACCCAGCTTACAAAGAGCAGCAATTTTCGCCAAAGGCAACCCTGTTGCTTTAGAAACAAAAGGAACTGTCCTTGATGCTCTTGGATTGACTTCTAGAACATAAATGTCATCTGCTTGAATCGCAAATTGTGCATTAATCAAACCAACTACGCCTAACTTCAATGCCATTTGGCGCATTTGCTCCATTAAATCTTGTTGTACCACAACACTGAGACTAAATGGGGGTAAGGTACACGCAGAATCGCCCGAATGTATACCAGCCTGCTCTATGTGTTCCATTACTGCACCTATCAGTACTTCCTTTCCATCGCAAACCGCATCAATATCTACTTCAATGGCATCATTTAAAAATCTATCCAACAATACGGGTGAATCATTAGATACAGCAACTGCGTGGGAGAGATAATGACGTAAATCATCTTCTTGATAAACCACTTCCATTGCTCGTCCTCCAAGCACATAGGAGGGTCTAACTACTAATGGGTAACCAATCTTATTTGCTAAAGCAATCGCCTCTGCCTCACTACGTACTGTACCGTTTTCGGGCTGATGTAATTTCAACTCAGTGACTAATTTTTGAAACCGATCTCTATCTTCGGCTCTGTCGATGGCATCAGGAGACGTACCAATGATTTTAACTCCGTTTGCTTCTAAAGCACGTGCTAATTTTAAAGGGGTTTGGCCACCGTAATGAACAATGACTCCATCTGGTTTTTCTACATCAACAATACCCAATACATCCTCTAACGTCACCGGCTCAAAGTACAGGCGATCGGAGGTATCAAAATCCGTAGATACGGTTTCGGGGTTACAATTAACCATGATGGTCTGACAGCCAGCATCTCTAAGAGCCATAGCAGCATGCACACAGCAATAATCAAACTCGATACCCTGACCAATACGATTGGGCCCTCCGCCGAGGATCATGATCTTTTTCTTATCTTTATCTGGCCGTGCTTCGCATCGGGTCTCATAACAAGAATACATATACGCCGTATCACTAGGGAATTCACCAGCACACGAATCAATGCGTTTATAAACAGGAACAATGTCTAGCTCCTTACGACGAGTACGTACTTGTTCTTCAGTACACAACAAAATTTTAGCCAAATAGGCATCAGCAAAACCACGTCGTTTCAGCAGACGGAAGGTCACAGCATCCACATCGGACAATTTCTTACCGGCTATAGAACGTTCCAGAGCGATCAATTCTTCGATTTGAGCCAAAAACCAAGGATCGATACGGCTTTCCTGATGAATTTCTTCAAGCGACATATTGTTTCTAAACGCATCGGCAATGTACCAAAGTCTATCTGGAGTCGGTTCGCGTAAATGTCCTCTTAAACGCGCTAAATCACCCTTTTGAAATAAAGGGTGCAAACCACAACGACCTATTTCTAAACCACGAATTGCTTTTTGTAATGATTCCTGAAAATTAGAGCCGATAGCCATCACTTCCCCCACTGACTTCATTTGCGTAGTCAGCGTATCGGAAGTTTGTGGGAATTTATCGAAATTAAATCGAGGAACTTTGGTGACCACATAATCAATACTTGGTTCAAATGAAGCCGGCGTTTTACCACCGGTAATTTCATTTTTTAACTCATCAAGTGTGTAACCTACAGCCAATTTTGCAGCGATCTTCGCAATAGGGAAACCAGTTGCCTTGGACGCCAAAGCGGAACTTCGTGACACCCTTGGGTTCATTTCCACAACAAGCATGCGCCCATCTTCTGGATTCACTGCAAATTGTACGTTTGAACCTCCAGTATCAACTCCCACCGCTCGTAACACTTTAATCGCTGCATCACGCATGCGTTGATATTCTTTGTCGGTAAGTGTTTGTGCAGGAGCCACAGTAATCGAATCGCCAGTGTGCACCCCCATAGGGTCAAAGTTCTCGATGGTGCAGACAATAATGCAATTATCATTTTTATCGCGTACGACCTCCATTTCATACTCTTTCCAACCCAACACTGATTCATCAATCAATAATTCATGCGTTGGAGACAATTCCAAACCGCGCATACAAATTTCTTCAAATTCTTCGCGGTTATACGCAATACCGCCACCGCTGCCCCCCATAGTGAATGAAGGACGAATAATCGCGGGGTAACCTAATCGCGCTTGCACCTGGATTGCCTCTTCCATACTATGAGCAATTGCTGAACGTGGCATATCCAAACCAATTTTAATCATCAATTGCCGAAATTTTTCTCTATCTTCAGCACGATCAATTGCCTCGCGTGTTGCCCCAATCATTTCAACATTATATTTAGCTAAGACCCCTTCGCGCACAAGATCCAGAGCACAATTCAGCGCGGTTTGTCCGCCCATAGTCGGTAAAAGAGCATCTGGACGCTCAATTTCAATGATACGCGCCACTTCTTTCCAGGAAACAGGCTCAACATAAGTTGCATCAGCAAGTTCGGGATCGGTCATGATGGTTGCGGGATTGGAATTGACTAAGATAACCCTATACCCTTCTTCTCTTAGAGCCCGCACCGCCTGGGTACCAGAGTAATCAAATTCACAAGCTTGTCCTATCACAATAGGACCTGCTCCGAGGATAAGGATGGATTTAATATCGGTTCGTTTTGGCATATTGACAACAAAAAAGAATAAAATTGACGTATTTTACCTACTTTTGCTTAAAGTTTATACCCTTAAGAGCAATTAACTGTATCGATTTGCTAAAATAATTTGTAACCCCGCCTCCGTTAACGATAAATATTTATAATGCGGATCAGCTGTTGTCCGTTCTAGCCATTCATTGGCAATGCATATATCCGTTAACTTTTGTACGTCCTCCACGGATACAGGCTGTTGTAATTTTTGAGAAAGCATCGTCGCCGCCTCCTCCTCCATACTTAAAAATACTTGATCTCGAGTAGTCCCACGATTTTTCATCTCATCATAAAATAATCGTAAAATATCAAGTTCATTCATGATCTTGGTCCTTAAAGGAATCATTTTGTATATGTACAGTATAAGCTTAAATTGATCTCTTAGTTTTAAAATAAGAAGAAAAAGAGTAGGCATCGGACCTTAGAAATAAGAATGTACCATTTTGTATTAGACATTTCCCATGTTAACCAAGGGAATGATTGAATGGCTCTCATCCTGAGGCAGGTGAGGATTATCATCAGGTGCTAGAGCAAAAAATGCTTGTGGTGAAGACCCTAATCCTAAATTTAATTTTTGCTGCCCTGATAATAAAGGAAATAACGTGTTGACCAAAATACGCATCTCAGCCGCAGCCTCGTCTAACTCTTGGGAAGAACAATCATCTTTGGTAAGCTCATACCAAATATATTGGGTTGCCATTTTGTTGTAAGCGTCAGGTTTTTTCAGAGGGTCTTTAAGTAAAGTATGTTTAGGGTTGAGCTTTAACCAACGTAATAAACTTTCTTTATCTGTCACATAACTGGCAGCAGGAACGTTACGCCATACCCCTGCATCGTTATATTGTTTAACCAGCAAAATAGGTGTATCTACCTCATTATAAGCAATCATTTCATCTTTAATTTTAGACTTATCCCCCCCAATTAAAGCGCTACGTACATCCTCCAATTTCTGTGACAAATCTTTATATTGGGTATACAAAGTTTTTAAAGCATCTAATTGTCTTTTTATCTCTGGCTGTAAAGGTTCTTTAGAAAGGCTAAGTTTGTTTATTAATTCATCGATTTTTTTATATTCAATATCACTCAATAATTGAGTAGCAGCCTTTGGATTTTTATCCTGCAAGTCAGGGACTTCCAAGTCCTCGCGTACTACAACAACATCTTGCAATTCACCTCTAATTCGTTGAAACCCATCAAAATCGACATCATCAATTAACTCATCTGGGTTTACTCCCGTCTGCAAAGCACTTAGATATGCAATTGGATCGAAAAGAGATTGCGATGCTAACGCACTCCAAAAACCATCCATACCATAAAATAGGCCATTTTTAAAACCAAGCCAGAATGACTCAAGCATATTGATGACTGTATTGTAGGTTAGATAAGCAGTGACAACAGCAAGAGCACTGGCGATTATTGAAGCCACTAATGGAAAAACAATGAATGTAGAGAGTAGAAAATTCATCACACTCGACATACCTTTATTTTTAAAGGCATCCGCCAAACTAAGCGAAAAATCGATTACAAGCACTCCTCCCAAAAGAACTGCAGCCATTAAATAAAAAGCATTGTTTCCCAGGATGCGTAAGGGTAATAGGGTACTACCTAATACGATTGCTAAAAGATGCCTCAAAAAAACCATAAAATCCATTTACGAAAGGGTGAATGAATCATCGTATAAAAAAATCTCAATCCGATCAAGGTTCACCCTTTGAATTACTCTTGATGCATGGTACCCTTGCACCCGTTTATTTATTACAAGTCACTCCGATTATGGAAGAAGTTGATGTCGTTATTATAGGTGCAGGTGCCGCAGGTTTAATGTGCGCCATCGAGGCGGGCAAACGCCGCCGCAAAGTCTTGGTGCTTGATCATGCCAATAAAGTTGGTAAGAAGATCTTAATGTCGGGCGGTGGCCGTTGTAATTTTACTAATTATTACATTGAACCTGAAAAATACCATTCCCATAATCCCCATTTTTTCAAATCCGCTCTAACTCGCTATACCCAATGGGATTTTATTGAACTTGTAAAAAAACATAAAATTCCCTTTCATGAAAAAACCTTAGGCCAATTATTTTGCGATAATAAATCAAAAGATATTGTCGATATGTTACTTAAAGAATGTGCTGCAACGGCAGTGACAATCCAATTGAATACCGGCATAGAGAACATTCAAAAATCACAAAGTTTTAAAATACAAACCACCCAAGGAATTGTTCATTGTCAATCACTGGTTATTGCCAGTGGTGGATTGTCCATACCCACTATGGGAGCTAGCCCTTTTGCTTATAAGGTTGCCGAACAATTTGGTATCAAAGTGTGGCCGACTCGTGCCGGACTCGTGCCACTGACTCTGGATGTTTTGGAAAAGGAAAAAATAGCCTTATTATCTGGGATTGGTGTCGACAGTTTAGTTAAAAATGCACGTATTGAATTTCGGGAAAATACTTTATTTACTCATCGAGGTTTGAGTGGTCCCGCAATTTTGCAATTGTCTTCTTATTGGCACGCAGGAGAAAGTATTTGTATTGATTTATTGCCTGAAATCCATCTTCTAGATTATTTAAAAACTGCACGCTCAGAAAAACCACAAAAACAATTAAACTCAATTTTGTCTATACACTTACCGAAACGAGTCATTGAACTCTTCGTTGCGCCAGGGCTTGCTGACAAGAAACTTGCTGAACTCTCTAATCGTGATTTGGAATCTGTAGCGAAACAACTCAATTCTTGGCAGATAAAGCCTAATGGTACAGAAGGCTATCGTACTGCCGAGGTAACTATTGGTGGCGTGGATTGCCATGCAATTTCCTCAAAAACAATGGAAACTCAAGATATCCCAGGGCTTTATTTCATTGGTGAGGCCTTGGACGTCACTGGTTGGTTAGGTGGTTATAATTTTCAATGGGCATGGTCATCAGGATGGGCCGCGGGACAAGTGGTGTAGTTTTATAGCTCTGTAGCCTGGGCGGAACTCGGGGGGTTTAAATATAAATCCCGGGTTCCGCTACGCAGCACCCAGGCTACAATCACACAATGTGAGTCGATAACCTCTTCATTTCAAAAAGAAATAAACTATGATTGTTAAGATTAAAGATAAGATAAGGTATAAAAATTTACCGAGATGCATCTCATGCAAAAGATTTTTCACTTTTTCCCAATAATCAATCAGTTCAATGATAAACGAACTACAAAACCATAAATATACCGGGCGCTGCCAAAATGGTTTATCAAGGAAACCACCTAAAACAAACAATTCTTTTTTGCATAAACTGCAATAATAAACTGCTTGATCTGTAGTGACGAATCTTTTTTCCCAACACACAGTAGGCTCCATGTGCTGGCGGCAAAACTTACACTGGATTTTCATGGGATTAGAACGTTAATATTTATTGATCAATATTTTAGCACAAAGAAAAAAGGAGCAAAATCGTAAATAAGCACCTCAAAACCGCCCCATTTATCTAACCCTTCTCATTAAATACACACCCAATAAAGCAAAAATAACGGTGGGCCCTAAAGCAGCTAATTCAGGCGGTAATTGAAAAACAGTGCTAAGCGGACCAAAAAAACGGCTAAAAATATGAAAACTAAATCCCACTGCAGCGCCAACCAATAGCTTCGCTCCCATAGTCGTTGAACGCAAAGGACCAAAAATAAAGGGGATGGAGAGAATCATCATGACTATGGTGGTAAACGGTTGGATAATTCGTTGTAAAAAAGCAAACTGATAAGTATGCACATTTTGATGATTACGTTTTTGTTCCCGTATGTAACGATTTAATTCTCGTAAAGTCATTTCATCTGGTTCAATACTGCTAATTGTCAAAATTTTGGGTTTTACAGAAACATCCCAGGGAAGAGTATCAAAAGTTTGGACTTTGGTTTTATCCGCTGCAAAATCTGTTTGCTGCACTTTATACGCAACCCAACCTGTTGAGGTATAGCGCGCTTCGCTAATAAAACGAGACATTTTTAAATGATGATGCTCATCAAAGCGAAATTGATAAATATTACTTAAAATATTGTTAGGGAGTATGGTTCCCACCGAAATAAAATCATGGCCATAACGCAACCAAGATCCCTTTGAAGTTCTTAATGTTTGTCCGCCACTGACTGCCGCCGTCTTATAGTCATTAGCATAATGTGATAAGTATGGAATTATCGTTTCTCCTAAGGCAGTAACTAACACAATGAGCACCATAGATGCTTTTAAAACCGCCCACGTGATCTGTCCTATAGACATTCCTGAAGAACGCATAACCACCAACTCACTATGGTTAGCCAAAATCCCAAGACCAATCAAGCAGCCAAGAAGGCTTGCCATAGGGAAAAATAAATAGACTTGATAGGGCATTTGTAATAAGACAAAAAAGGCTGCCTGGCCAATTCCATAATCCACCCGACCTAAATCATTAAGTTGATCGACAAATAAAATAAAAACTTGTAATCCTACTAGCATGAGCGTGACAAGACCAATAGAGCCGAGAACAGTTTTCGCAATATAGCGATCTAATATCTTCATGCCAATTTCGCCTGATTACGTTTGATTAAAAATAATCCAAAAGCCACCACTACAAGATGTACCCACCATAAACCGATCCATTGTGGGATTTTTCCAGAAACCACTGCATCACGCGCAATAAACAATAAATTAGCGTATAAAATGTAAATAATAATTGCGGGTAATAACTTAGCATATTTTCCTGAGCGTGGGTTAATACGACTCAAAGGAACCGCGATTAAAGTCAAAGTAAATACCATAAGAGGTACCGATAAACGCCATTGTAATTCAGCAGCTTTGGCGGGGTCGTCATTAATAAGGGGTAATAAACTGGCAGTACTCATTGTGCGTAAATCTTCCGATATCTTTATGACAGGATGCGGTAATCGTGCTTTATATTGGCCAAACTCTGCAACTTGATAATCCGCATGCCCAGGAACTCCCTGGTATTCTTTACCATTTTGCAAAATGATGTAGTCTTCTCCTGTTTTCGCATCAGTTTCAGCAAAAGCTTGATCCGCCCATAATACATCCCAACGAATTTGCTCATTGACGGTACTCCGTTTTGCTAAAAATACCTGTTCCGCCTTGGTATGATCACGGCTCATGGATTGAACATAAAACACTTCTTGCCCTTCATTAATCGCATGAAAACGTCCAGGCATAATTGTTTGCACTAAAGTTTTTATCCCTGTGGTTCGCAACAATTTAGCGCGTTCAATATAAATTAAAGGGCTCCCCCAAATCATGATCACCGCGACAATAATGGCGACAACAGTCGCCATGATAAAGCTGTGTTTTAATAATTGATTGGGACCATAACCACAAGCACGCAATACGGTCATCTCACTTTCAGCATACAAACGGCCATATGCAAGCAACATGGCTGTATAAAAACCTAATGGAACAAGTAAACTCAGTAACGTGGGCAATTCAAGCATCATTAGCTTCATAATAATGACACCCGGGATATTTCCAGAAGCAGCTCGATTGAGGTATTGAATAAGCTGATTACTCAGAAAAATTAATACCAGTATGGAGGTGAGCGCAATGAGAGTGAGGAACACTTCTTTAGCTAAATAACGAAAAATGATCACCCAATGACCCCTATTTCAATAATTTTTTCTGAAGTTTTTCCAGAATTTTTCTGAATCTTTTTCTAACTATTTCTAACCTTAGAGCATTGTATCCTCTTGTAAAGAACTAAAAAAGCCTTTTCTATCCACTCTCAGAACGATCTTGCATGGAATTTTATTTTATTGAAATTTAATCAATTGATTAATAAATTTATATAGGAAACATCTTGGAGTAAGTCGCTATGAAAATCGCCGGTGTTGATATATCTCATGCAGATAAATTGCTTTATCCAGATGATCAGATTTCAAAAAAAGACGTCGTTGAATATTTTTATAAAATTGCAGAGCATCTTCTCCCTTTTGTACAAAATAGACCGATATCGTTTAAACGATATCCTAATGGAATTAATGAGAGTGGTTTTTATAACAAGCATCGACCGGCATATTTTCCAGATTTCATTGAAGAATTGACTGTGCCAATGCTACAAAATAATTCTGAAATGAAGATGGCAGGCATTCGCTCTAAAAAAGCTTTGGTTTATCTGGCAGGACAAAATGTTCTTGAATTGCATACCCCACTGTCAACAATGTCTTCCATTGAAAAACCCGATCAACTGATTTTCGATTTGGATCCTCAAGATAATGATTTTGAAAAAATTCGTACAACAGCTTTTGCCTTAAAAAAGATGTTAGATGAATTTGCAATCACGACCTTTGTTAAAACATCTGGATCTCGTGGTCTACATATTCATCTGCCAATTAAAGCGGATTGTAAGTTTGTCCAAATTAAAGAAATTTCAAGAAAAATAGCTGAAAAGTTGCATCAACAAACCCATCAAATCACCACTTTAGAACAAAGAAAAGACCAACGAGGAAATAAAGTATTCATTGATTTTCTGCGCAATGATTATGCCATGACGGCAATTGCCCCCTATTCTTTACGTGCTAAAAAAGGAGCTCCTATAGCAACTCCACTTACGTGGGACGAATTAAATGACCCTTCGTTAAATCCACAATCTTATCATTTAAACAATATATTTCAGCGTTTGGGAAAAATAGAGAACCCTTGGAAAAACTTCAATAAGTGTAACCGACACATAGAATTAAATACGCTATTCAATTGATATGGTGAGAAAATCAATTTTTGAGTAGGGAAAAATAAGATGGAACTTCGCCAATAAACTCATAGAATTACGATAAAATAAAAAAGCAGTTCAAGCGTAATTGCTTCAACTGCTTTCAAATAAGGTATTGAATTAATGCTTTACGTCAGTAGCTTTTTTAGCTTCTTGAACAAAACCTAACATGGCCTTCTCAATAATTTGAAAAGATTTTTGCATGTAATCTAAAGCCTTATGGCCATTTTCAACAGCAAGATTAACTTGCTTTTCTAATAACTCTTCAGGCTTTTTAATACCAGAAAGCTCTTCAGGTTTGATATAATGTAAACCTTGTAAGGTTTTTACATTCAATTCAGCCATGGCTTGAAAAGGTTCTTGAAGCTTTTTAGCCATTTCAGTCCATCTTTCAAAATTTTGTTGAGTCATGATATTCTCCACTATGTTGCATTGCACAATTTAATATTAGTATATAGATGGCAAATTTGTCAATGGGTTAACCAATATTTTTTTGCAATGCACCATAAAAAATAATCTTTAAATCTCTAGGTCATGAATCATCAATTTAAAATGATGTTGTTAACTTTTAAATAAACTCTGCCATTGTTGCATCATCTTTTGCATTTGTTGGTTCCAATTTTCAGTTGCCTGCAAATAAGGATTATTTTGTAGTGGTTTTTCCATAACTTGGAACATTTGCTCCATCATTTGTTTTAATGAAGCATGCATGGGATGATTTGCCAGAGAAATGATTTGCCGCAAAATATCGGAAGACAAAAATTGAGTCTGACCAGCCTCCATTTCCACAATAATTTGTAGCAAGATGGAATTAGTTAAGTCATTCCCAGTTAGGGAATCCTCTACTTTGAATTGCGTACCATCTACAACATAACGCTGTAACTCTTCAAGCGTTATATATTGACTGGTCTCAGTATCATAAAGCCGGCGATTTTTGTATTTTTTTATTAATCGAGTCATATTTTTTCTCTTAATATTGGGGTGATTTTAAAATTGTAAAAAAGCGCACCCTATTTCTTTACTGTCATTAAATTAAGGGAACATCCCTTCTCCTGTGCTGTTCATCCCGAGCGCAACGAGGGTCTCTATCGTAACACTAAACGATACTCCAGCGCAGAAATCCCTCGTCACTCTCGGGATAATGGGCCAAGGAGAAGACGCCAGGAGAATCAATGAGGGCATTGATCGTGGCCGATAAACCCTCAACCTTACTACTCTCTTACTTATGGGGAGGGATTTTATATATAGATCAAATGGTTTTAATACATGTGGAGGCCACCGTTAATACTTAGATTAGCTCCAGTAATATATCGACTCTTCTCGCTGATCAAAAACTCCACGGCCCAGGCAATTTCTTGGGTTTGAGCCAAACGTTTTGCAGGAATTTGGGCAATAATCGCATCCAAAATATCAGGTCTAATGCCTTTCATTAATCGAGTATCAACATAACCAGGCGAAAGACTATTTACAGTGATATTCTTATTCATTAATTCCTGAGCCAGACTTTTGGTAAAACCATAGACGCCTGCTTTTGATGCAGCATAATTTGCTTGCGAAAATTGTCCTTTTTGAGCGTTCACAGAAGAAACATTAACAATTCGCCCCGATTCGTGTTCTCTCATGTTTTCAACTACATGGCGGGTTGTATTAAACATACCATCAAGATTCACAGTTAATACTTCATCCCATTGTTTTTTAGTCATTTTTGTAAATACCGCATCACGAGTGATACCGGCGTTATTAATTAACACATCAATATTGCCAAACTCTTCAATAATGGAGGAAATAACTTCACCGCATTGCTCATAATCAGTTACATCCATATGGCGGAAATAGATATTCTTATATCCTTGTTCTATAAGAGCTTTTTGCCATGCCTTGCCATCCTCTTCAGAAACTAAATCAAGAGAAAAAATATGTTTGTATGAAGAGTTCAACTCTTTCGCAATTGCCGTGCCTATATCCCCAGTACCACCAGTTATCAAAACGATATTATTATGTTGCATAAAATTCTCTATAAGTTAGAAGTTTTGATCAACGACAATGCCCAGATTCTCAACATAAGGCCTGGGCATGCATTTACATGTATTGTCCGCCATTAACATCCAAATTCGCACCAGTAATAAATCCACTATCTGGAGAAGCTAAAAAAGCAACTGCATCAGCAACTTCTTTTGCATGTCCCAAACGACCGACAGGAATACTTGAAATAATAGACTTCAGTACTTCTTCTTTTAAAGAAGCGAGCATGGGGGTTTCTATATAGCCCGGAGAAATTGTATTGACGGTTATACCTTTATTGGCGACTTCTAATGCCAGACTTTTGCTAAAACCATACAACGCAGACTTGGTAGAAGCATAGTTACATTGTCCAAACTGACCTTTGCGACCATTAATTGAAGAAATACTTATGACACGGCCATAACCTTTATCGATCATCACCGGAATTACATTGCGGGTCATATTAAATACGCTAGTCAAATTAGCATCGACCACATGATGCCATTGCTCAGGAGTCATTTTACGTAAGCTACAATCCTGGGTAATGCCAGCATTATTAACGAGAACATCAACACGGCCATAGCGCTCCATGATTAAGGCCATTATTTTTTCACAATCTACAAATTGTGCGATATCTCCATAAACGATATCGATATCATACCCTAGCTTTTTTTGCTCTTCCTGCCATTGCTTTGCTTCGTCATGTTTTCCATGTTTGAAATAACACGCGACAACTTGAAAATCGGCAGCTAAACGTTGACAAATGGTTGTGCCGATACCACCAGTTCCTCCAGTAACTATTGCTACACCTTTCATCATAACCAACTCCCTGTTATTGCGATAATAAAATACTACTATAGAAAATCGAAATTAAAAGTCAAATATCGTCACCATTAAGTTCATATCTATATAAAATTGTCATCCCCGTCTATGCGGGAATGACATAATATTCTGAAAATTAATTGCGGTTCTCCTCATTTCCTCTCCGTGAAATGAGAAGTGCGTGAATACGCAAAATTATCAAAGAATTACCTATATACAGGAACGTATCCTTTTAACTGTTGCGCAAATTGTCTCAATACTTCAAGACCTGACTCTTCTGCTTGTCGGCACCATTGCTGTAATGCTTCGATTAACTCTTTTTGAGTCGATGCAGTTTTTAACCAGATATTTTGAAGTGATTGCTTGTATGCATAAACAACACGTAATTGTTCACGGGCTTCCAGCAAATTTGATAAACGAAGTTTTGCTGCCGCATTCAACAAGCAATTCTCACGGCGCAATAAACTGCCAGCACGTGCAAAAAGCTTCTTTTCTGCCTTATTTTCAAGACTGGTATTTTTCTCTTGTTTGAGTATAGGGCGAATCACACTTTTATAGTAATTAGACATCACCTGGAAGCGATTGCCTATGACCGCTCTTACTGTATCCAAATCGACGTGCAACTTACCCGCGTCCATAGCCAGTTTTGGTGGTAATTTTTTTACTTTGGCAAGGCCTAAAAAGGAAAGAATACGAATGTACATCCAACCGATATCAAACTCCCACCACTTAATAGAAAACTTCGCTGAAGAAGCAAAAGTATGATGATTGTTATGTAACTCTTCGCCACCTATCCAAAAACCCCAAGGGAAAATATTTCTTGCAGCATCTGGACACTCAAAATTTCTATATCCCCAATGATGGCCAATTCCATTAACTACTCCAGCAGCATGAAACGGTATCCACATCATTTGAATTGCCCAAATGGTAATCCCAGGAATACCAAATAAAAATAAGTCGACGAATAGCATGAGCAAAATTCCCTTAGCGGAATGGGGTGAATAAATCTTTCGCTCTAGCCAGTCCTTAGGAGTACCATGGGAATATTTGGCAACCATTTCTTTATCTTTACGCGCTACTTTATAGAGTTCAGCACCTTCCCAAAATACTTTTTTAATGCCGAAAACAACTGGGCTATGTGGGTCGCCCTCAACGTCTGCCGATGCATGATGTTTGCGGTGAATAGCAACCCAATCAGCGGTAACCATTCCCGTAGTTAACCACAACCACAAACGGAAAAAATGACTGACAATAGGGTGCAGTGTCAATGCACGATGGGTTTGATTTCGATGAAGATATAGCGTTACTGCCGCGATAGTAATCTGTGTTAAAATCAACGTTGCAATCACATATCCCCAAAAAGACAGGTTTAAATAACCAAAAAGCATAATAGCTCCACTTCAAATGCAAATTAAGAAAAAACTCATCCTTTAGTTGCGTAAGAATTCAAAAATAACCCTTACCTCATATAAGGATATCACAATTTTACTCTTTACGTTGCAACATTTCATTATGTAGCCGATAATTAATAAAGAATAAACTATGGAATCATGTTATGAGCGATAAATTTCCTCTGGGTAAAATCTTTGAAACCTTGGTACCATTTATCATAGCAGGTTGTGCCATCGCCCTATTTTTAGGTCTGTTATTTATGTTCTCTTACGTTTTAGTTTGGGGGCTCATTATAGGGGGTATCCTCTGGCTAGTTGCCACTATAAAACAATACCTATTCCCAAACAGCTCGACTAAAAAGGAAGTGATTAAAAAAAATGAAGGACGCATCATTGAGCATGACGACCAAAAATAATGCCTGAATTACCTGAGGTTGAAACGACAAAGGAAGGAATTAAACCCCATCTTGAAGGACAAACAATCCAAGGGGTTATTGTCCGTAATCCCAAACTGCGTATACCGGTGCCTAATAATTTAGACACCCTTTGTGTCGGTAAAAAAATAATCACCATTTCCCGGAGAGCCAAGTATATTTTGCTTCATTTATCAAAGGGTTATCTTTTAATTCATCTCGGTATGTCAGGACACTTACGCATTGTATCAGCTGAAAGCAAACCCGAAAAACATGATCACATTATGTTAATGCTTGCCAATGGTCTTATGCTTCGTTTTTGTGATCCCAGGCGTTTTGGTTTATTTCTTTATATCGATGAAAATCCATACCAACATCAACTACTCGCACATTTAGGTCCCGAACCTCTTTCTGACGACTTTGATGGTCTTTATTTATTTCAAAGAATTCAACATAAAAGTAAACCCATCAAATCATTGATTATGGATAACGATGTTGTGGTCGGCGTCGGTAATATTTATGCCTCAGAAAGTCTATTTTTAGCAAATATACATCCTAACACCCCGGCAAAAATGCTTTCCGAAGCGATGTGTTATAGTCTCACTACACATATTAAGGAAGTATTGAAACAAGCGATCATTTCAGGTGGGACAACACTACGAGACTTTTATTCTTTTGATGGCAAGCCGGGGTATTTCAGTATATCACTCAAAGTCTATGGCCGAAAAAACCAACCCTGTATGTGTTGCCAACATCCTATTGAGTCCATCATGATTGGCGGACGTAATTCTTTTTTCTGTCCCACATGTCAAAATTAATCTTTAAAGTACTCTTTTAACTTGTTCATTATATAACTCAATTGCCCAAGACTTGATTTTCAATTACCATACAACGGACTAATTTTGCTGGGATTTTTTTATGTTGCGTCTAAGATTAGCTCGACATTTTATCGAAGAATATCAAGAAAGAGGGATAGTTCATCGCCCTGATTTTCTACTTTATGATTTTGATGAAGATGAATATCAAACATTTTGGCAAGAAATTGCATCATCTCCCAGGCAAAGATTATACACCGATGGCATTGACGTCTTTCAAGTCAGTTGGTTCCGCACTCTTTTTGAATCATTTAAAGGTTGGTTAGGCTTTGAGGATCATTGCCATCCTAGTAGAGTTGAAATGACTTTGGGTAAAATTGCCTATGCAGGGTATGTCAAAGGTTTTAAAGCCCCTGCATTGCCAAAAAGCATTGATGCATTCCCAATTTCCTCACGCTTTGTAACGCTCGTCAACCAACCCAGAACGAATCAAACCTCTAGCAACCTACAGCGATTATTAATGAGTTATTCTATAACTCACTCAGATGCCTTCCCAGAGTTCAATAGTTTTATTCGTAGTGGGTACCCCTTTGGGCAAACTTTTATACAAGAATATCTGGCTCATTTAGCGCCATCAATCGATCCTCAAGATAGCCAAATTATTAAAAAAGCAATTGCCCAAATCGCCTACAACAGACAATCAGTCAGCAAAACCAATTGTTATCCATCCAGCCCTTTCGCCGAAGCTTATGCAGAATATCTGGTTGGCCAGGAGCGATACCAAGAGGCATTGGAGTGGTCTCCTGAGATCAAAAAAAGATTCAAAGAGTCCTTTATCGAATTCTATTTTGAACAGGAACAATCTGCCCCTGAAGCATTAAAAATCGCTGTAGAACTTATTGCTGCATTATTCTCATCAACAAAAGCAGAAGAGCAACTAAAAGCAGTTGATTACATCAAACAGAATTTTAGTTATGAAGAGCAAGCTAGCTACTTAACCCCCTATCCTGCATTACGCACTCAAGTAGCCCATGCTTATTTAGAGGATGCCAAAAGGGAAAAAAGCAAGTGGAGTATAACGAAAAAACTCTTCGGCAATCAAACAATTGAGTTTTTAGCCCAAGCAGTGAGGCTGCATCCTCAAATCCTCGAACAAGACGATTCCATGCAAGACATCTTAATCAGGGAAGAATGGTGGCTCTATCAGTTTGACCTTGCAATAGACAGCAATCGTTTTCAAGATGCTGATGCGATCTATATGAAAAATCCAGACCTCAATTATAATAAAAACACGCTTGAGCGTTTACGAGAACATTACTTTGACCAATTTCGTGCAAACGCTCCTAAGATAGCGGAAGCATTATTAAACCCAACGAGCGAAGTAACACAATTAGCCGAAGAACAAATAGAACTAGCAAAAAAAATAGTTCGAATTAGACCTCATGATTCACTTGTTATGGATGCAACGATAAATTATGCGTCTACGCTTCTAGCCGTTGATGTGTTAACACACCCTGCAAAAGATGCCGATCGCACCCAATTGAGTAAAGCACAACATCGGCTCGGTGAATATCTATTCCTAAGCAGCAATACTGCGCTAATGGACGTTTATAATAAATTGTTAGTACGAAAAATTGATTGCCTTATTGCACGGCTTGGTGTGCCGATTGACTATAACGATTATTTAGCTGCTCGAACAGCTTTTGTGAAAGAGCATTTAAGCGAAATAGAGGATTTAAAAAAGGAGCTTAGAGCATTTATTGCTACTAATGAAACAAGATCAAAAGAACTACGTCAAACTCTAGCGAAAATGTATTATTTATTGGCAGATACCCTGGTTTATTTTGAGGAGAAAAAGCAAGAATCAATCCCCTACTTTAAAAAAGCAAAAGAGCTCATGCCAGAAAATCTTTATTATAGCGTACGTTATTTGGAGCTGGTTGACGATGAAAAAAGGCATGAGGTTCGAGAAAAAATAAACGCGATTGGCTTCTTACATGGAACTCATTATCGTTACTACATGACTGAACGTTGGGGTGAAGATAAAATTATGTCCAATGGTTTTGATATTCATACAGTCCCTCCAGATGATTCATTCTTTAGTTCTTTAGGGCGAAGCATGGGATTTTATTAAATCCTGTGTATCATTTTCTGTCTAAACCACCAAAATTGAGCCGACATTTTCTTACTTTGAACCAAGCTCTTTAAAAACTATCTGGGCAATCGAATGAACTTGCGCTATATTTAGCGCTAATTTACTTAACCTTAATGCTAATGAAGATAAATCGAATACGAACTGCATGGGTTCTTGCTACTTTAATGTTTTATACAGCTGTAACGAGCATACTTTGTCTCTTTAAATATTTTTTTAGTACGATAAACCGTTCATGGACGGATAAAGCGCTACATCGCTGGATTGATCAACTACTTAATGCAGTAAAAGTAGAATATAAAGTGATAAATCCCCATAATGTCCGACCGGAATCAGGAAAAGCCACGATTCTTATGTGCAATCATTCAAGCGCATACGATATTCCTCTTGCCTTCAAAGCATTTCCAAACCATTCCATTCGCATGTTGTCTAAAAAAGAACTGGCAAAAATTCCTTTAATGGGTAAAGCGATGGCAGCAGCTGAATTTCCGTTTATTGATAGGAAAAATAAATACCAAGCCATCAAAGACTTAGCGTATGCTCAGCAATTAATGGAAAGCGGGATCATCATGTGGATCGCTCCCGAAGGAACTCGCTCTAAAGATGGAAAGCTGGGCCCTTTTAAGAAAGGGGGATTTATCACAGCAATTCAATCTAAGGCAACAATTATTCCTATAGGAATCCGTGGTGCCAACAATATCTTACCCGCAAGAACCTTTAATCTGCATCTGAAACAAAAAGCAGAGATACATATAGGCCAACCAATCGATGCATCACAATTCACTGTTGATAATAAGGAATTATTGATTCAACAAACTTATGAAGAAATCAAAGAACTAGTCGGTGAAAATCCATCTCATTAGTATGGTTGTAACCCGAATTAGAACTTCTTTTTATTATCCGTTATTACTACGCCCCGCAGGTCGTAGTAAGCAATGCAAATCGAATCAAAACCAATCCTAGCTCCCAGCCCCTTAATCATCAATAAAAAATATTGAAGAAAAGTCAGATTTTCACTCAAGATGCGCCAAATATGGCTTTTCGACTAGAATCTAGCCCCGTGTCCATACCCACTTGGAGCATTCACAATAGACGCAGCTAATCCTATAGCCCTCGGATCGGAGGCCGCAGTAAGGATATTTGTTTGTTTATCCCAGGTAATCGCTTGCATATCGCCATAGTATCGCTCTAATTGTATGAGATGATACCCCATGGCTTTTAGTGCTTCTTGAATTGCCGGAGGAAACGTGTCTGGTTCAAATTGCAGCACATCAGGTAAATACTGATGATGGAAGCGCATCGCGGAAACCATACTAATCGCACCATATGCATCGTGAAACACTAACGAGGCAATTAAAACCATAGTAGGGATACGACTTCCTCCAGGTGTGCCCAAAATGGCCACACGATTGGGTAATTCAAGGAATGTAGGGGTCATGCTGGATAATGGTCTTTTTCCAGGAGCAATTGCATTTTTATCGCCACCAACCAGGCCAAAAACATTTTCCACGCCAACTTTGGTAGAAAAATCATCCATTTCATCGTTGAGTAAAACACCAGTACCCTCGGCGACAACACTGGAGCCAAAAATATAGTTTATGGACATAGTCGCGGCAACACGATTACCTTCAGCATCAATAATAGAGATATGCGTCGTATTTGAAATATCAGTTTGCTTGGCTGGGTGTTGTTTGGCTTGTCCTTGTAGCACCATACTAGGCAGTGCTTTATTGGGTGAAATTAATGTACTGAGCTGCCTCCCATTCTCTGCAGCAAGTAACTTCTCAACAGGAATCGTCACAAAATCAGGATCTCCCAGGAAGCGCTCACGCTGCCAATACGCCAAACGCATAGACTCTACCAGGTAGTGTACCCATTGTACTTTTGAGAATGAAGACAGAGGATAGTGAGACAATATATTGAACATAGTCAATAACGCAATGCCTCCTGCTGAAGGTGGCGGTGACGTTATGATTAACATGTTATGAAACGCGCCAATCAATGGCTCACGAACTTTGATCTGATATTTAGTTAAATCCGTAAGCGACCAAATCCCTCCCGCAGCATTGACTCCCTGAACCAGACGCTCTGCAACCTCTCCAGCATAAAAACCTTGTTCTCCTTGTTCAGCGATTAACTGTAAAGTATGAGCCAAGTCAGCTTGAATTAAACGTTCCCCAATACGATAAGGGCGGCCATTTTTCAAAAAAATTTTCGCGGTAGAAGGATATTTTTTGATTTGTTCTAATCGCTCTTCGTTCTGCAAAAATGCATTTAATTGTTTATCAACCAAAAAACCTTCTTGTGCTAACTTAATGGCAGGGGCTAGCGTTTTTGCCAATGGCAAGCGCCCATAATTTTTTGCAATGTACACTAACGCTGCTGGCTCACCAGGAATTGCAGCAGCAAGCCCGCCATTTAGGGATAATCCGGGTATTACATGTCCATCAGGCGCCAAATACATGTCTTTCTTTGCAGCCTGTGGTGCAACCTCTCTTCCATCAATAAAAATATTTTTATGCTGACTTTCGTGATGCAGTAACCAAAATCCTCCACCACCCAGCCCACTGTGGTATGGTTCAACTACAGCCAATACAGCTGATACCGCAACTGCAGCATCGAACGCATTGCCCCCGTTGGCTAAAACTTCAAGTCCGGCACTGGTTGCTAATGGATTTGCACTGGCTATAGCATAACCAGGCGGAAGAGTGTTATTTTGTCCGGCAACAGCATGCGTAGGAAAATATAAGAAATTGATGCTACTGGTAATCAGGCAAAACCCTTGAAAGAGCTTTCTAAGATTCATGTTCACTTTGTCTTTTTTGAAGTTCTCTAACGACACAAGAAGGAACGAACTGAGAAATATCTCCATTCAGAACTGCAATTTCACGTACTAAAGTAGAAGAAATATACATAAAGTTTTCTGAAGGGGTTAAAAATATTGTTTCTATTTGCTTCGATAATTTTCGATTCATTCCAGCCAATTGAAACTCATATTCGAAATCAGACACTGCACGCAGACCACGTAAAATAATCCCCGCATTTTGTTCTAATACAAAATCGATTAAAAGGTTATCAAACCCAAGCACGCGAACACCTGATAAATCAGCAATTGCTTCTTCTACGAGTTGAATTCTTGCCTCTAACGGTAAAAAAGGACGTTTTGCCTTATTACTTGCTACTGCAACAATAATTTCCGGAAAAATCTTAGCTGCACGTCGGATAATATCAACATGACCGTTAGTGACGGGATCAAAAGTACCGGGATAAATTGCCTTTAATTTCATATTGATTAAGACTGATTGCATATGTGGACAGTCTAGCGTATTGTTAACTGAAAAACTACAAAAATGGACTTGAGGTGATAAATGAACCATATGAAACACTTAATAATAATTCCTTTTTTCTTGTTAACCGCCTGTGCTCCTCCTCGACCTGCAGCAGAATTGCCCGAAAACAAAGTGATGCCTGTTGAGCAGCGTAAAGCAAAAACAGCAACTGTTTCTTCCTGGGAAATTCGTGGTTCTATGGCTGCAAAAAATAAAAATAAAGGATGGTCAGCTGCCATGAACTGGAAACAAAGCGGCCCAGGTGCCTATCAAATCCGGCTAATGGGACCTTTAGGTTCGGGAGCTGTACTTATTGAGAAACAAGGTGGTGCCATTACATTCCAAGATGGTCCTAAAAAAATTACCTCTCATAATGCCGATCAATTATTAGTGGAACAAACTGGAATCAGACTTCCTGTAAATAATCTTTACTATTGGGTGAGAGGACTTCCGGCTCCAGGCTCGGTTCAGTCAGAGAAACGCGATGATTACAATCATCTAGTCTTATTGAAGCAAAGTGGCTACACCATTAATTTCGCTAAATATACTTCTGCCAAAGGCATTGATCTGCCAAGTATGATCCGTCTTGAAGGTAATGGCGTCATGGTCAAAGTCGTTATCCAGAATTGGACAGTTTAAATCCAGCACCAATACAGCTCCAGATAAAAGCAAAGTTAGAATTTTTTCTAACTTTTGCTTTTTATAGGCTAAAACCCTAAGCCATATGATATTCTCTTTGTAATGTCAACTACTGTCTCTACTTAAAAATAAAAAAAATTATTGCTTTCAAAGTTGACATGTACCCAAAAGCACTGCAAAATACGCAACACATTTGCAGGGATGAACGCAATTTTTTTATAATGGATGATTGTAAGAATCTGCAAATTTTAGGGGTGTCGCCAAGCGGTAAGGCACAGGGTTTTGATCCCTGCATACCTAGGTTCGAATCCTAGCACCCCTGCCACATTCTTGTTGATTCAAGTAAACAGACAGCAGAAGATAACCTGGAAGGATGCGTTCTCGTAATGCTCAAATAATAATAATATCTTTTTGGCTGTCTTCTGCTATGTGTTTAAGTTAATGATTAAACCTAAATCTAAAGGCTTTTTACACATGTCCACAATGATGATTTTTGCCGGAAATGCAAATCCGGAATTAGCTCGACAAATTTCTTCTCATTTACAAATACCTATTGGTCAAGCCACTGTTGGTACTTTTAGTGATGGAGAAACAATGATTGAAATTCTTGAAAATGTCCGCGGTAGAGACGTTTTTATCATTCAATCAACCTGTGCTCCAGCAAGTAATAACCTAATGGAGCTTCTGACCCTAGCTGATGCACTAAGAAGATCTTCCGCTGCTCGCATCACTGCGGTAGTTCCTTATTTTGGTTACGCCCGCCAAGATCGTCGTGTGCGCTCTGCTCGTGTGCCGATTACTGCGAAAGTCGTTGCTGATATGATGGCTTCTGTGGGGATTTGCCGAGTTCTTACTGTGGATCTTCATGCAGATCAGATCCAAGGCTTTTTCTATATGCCTGTAGACAACGTTTATGCAACGCCGATTTTGCTTGATGATATAAAAGAGCAGAATCTAAAAAGCATTATGGTTGTATCTCCTGATGTAGGCGGCGTTGTTAGAGCAAGGGCTGTAGCAAAACGTCTTGACCATGCAGAGTTATGTATCATAGATAAACGTCGTAGCGGCCCTAATAAATCTGAAGTAATGCATATTATTGGCGAACCAAAGAATAAAGACTGCATTATTGTTGATGATATTGTTGATACCGCAGGAACCCTTTGCTCTGCAGCACATGAGCTTAAGAAAAATGGGGCGCATAGTGTTAGAGCATATATAACGCACCCCGTTCTATCTGGCCCTGCAGTCAATAATATTAAAAATTCAGTCCTTGATGAAATCGTAGTCACCGATACAATTCCTTTATCCGATGAAGCACGTAAATGTGAAAAAATTCGAGTTGTCAGTTTATCAGACATGCTTGCACAGGCCATCAAACGCGTGAATATTGAAGAGTCTGTAAGCTCTATGTTTGCTGAGTGACGCAATCACTCTGTATTGAATACTGACCGTTCTTGAAAATGCTCCACTTTAGGAGCATTTTTTTTTGTTTAACCCATACTCAAACTCTGCTGCTCACCAAAATGTCTCTCTCGAGACCTATTCAAAACCTTATAGTATGTGTGGATTGTAGGCTGGTGAAATGAAGTGCAGGCCGAACTCTTTCTTTTTCATGACACGCTCACGATGCATACTGTGGATTAAAAACCCATAAAACAAGGTAAAAAAAAAGGAGCTTTATAGCTCCTCTTTTCTTTTTAACTAAAATTTCTGTTAGTCTCTAGTACCAACATATTTATCATCGAAATATCGACGTAACTTAGTTCTCAAAGTACCACGACTAATCCCCAGCATAATTGCTGCACGTGACTGATTGTACTTGCAATGTTCCATCACTGCACGAAACAATGGTGTTTCAATTTCTTCAAGTACAAATTGGTATAAGTCAACAGGATCAGTTCCCTTAAGCTCTGAAAAATATTTTTGCACTGAAAGAGTTACGCTTTCGGCCAGAGAAGCGGTGTTATCCACTACCTCGTTACTGATTGTTGTCATTATTATTAGCTCCTCCTTTTAAAAACAGTATATTACCGAAACAAGTCCGTTGAAACAAGGGTAGAACACAAAAAACTGTATTAATAATCAAGATATAATGTTCACTCTTAGAGCAAGAAGTTCTTATAAGGAGTAGGTTGTTTTTTGCAATCTACTCCTTGGATAATTACTTCTGTTGCAGTCTAAAATTTCATCATTGAAGGGTCGTATGGTTTGCCATTAATGGTGAATTTACCTTGGTCCAAACTTGCTTCAATAACAAAATCTGTGCCTTGAACAGTAATCAGTCCACTTTGCTGTAATGCATTGATTTGTTTATTTGTTTGCATTTCAGCTAATTGTTCAACAGTTGGAGCTGGTTGAGTTGTTTGAGCAGCAGTCTGGTTTGCTTGCAGTTGTTGTGTCAAAGTTTGTTGCAACTCAGGTTTTTTAGCAATTTGTTGAATCACTGATTGCTTCATGATTTCTTTCACTGCTTCTGCAGGAACTTGTAGCTTCGCTTTACCCTGGATCTTTTGCATCATTTCAAATGGATTAGCATTTTCGCCCTTAGGCAATGTTACAAAAAGGTTTCCTTCAATCTGTCCTTGGGGAATTTTGAAGCTCAGTTTAGAGATTTCAAACTCCGCACCTTTGTTAAACAATTTAGGCAGCTCAGGAAGCAAGGCAAGCATTGCTTGTTGGCGTTGCATATCATTACCATTTTGCATTGCAGTTGTTTGCTGATTAATTTTCGCCAACACATCTGCATCAAGATTTCTTAAAGCAACCTCCAGCTCACCTGGGCCATAATTTTGCCCATTTGCTAACATGGATTTTATAGCTACGTTAAAATGGGTATTAAACAGGTGCTGTTCGATGTCACTATCTGACTTAATTACCAGATCGTTAATTTCAAACAGTTTTTGATCCTTAACTAAAACATAGAAAGAAGGGAGTGTGAAGTTTGCATCGCCCAGATACAGGCCAGCAGGTGTTTCATGCAAATCATAGTCACTTGATACCTTACTTAAGGTAATCTTGGTATCATCTTTAGTAGCATTTAAGCCATCTAGCTTAATTTTGCCTTCTACTTTGCCCATACCAGAAGACATCGTTGTGCTTGAGTCCATACCTAACCATTCGAAGCTACCAGAACCATCTTTTGCAATAAGCTTAAAGTTAGGAACTTTGAAATCCACAGTGCTTTCGTTCAGGTAATTAACGAAAATACTTAAATCCAACTGGGGCTTAACGGATTCTTTAGTGAATTGAGCATCAAATTGCTCATTATATTGTTCTGGAAATGGGAAAACTGATTCAGCATACCCCAACCCAAAACGTAAACGGTTGTTAGCAAAAATAACAGGACCATGATGCACAGTTAGAGGCATCTCCATATTAAAGTCTTGAGCAGGAAGAGTTTGCGGTTGTCCATTTGCATCTTTTACTACACGTTCTGGAATATGTAAGCGCCATTTAATTTGGGCATCAGAGCTAAATAATCCTTTATGGTATTGCTCGATTTCAGCATATAATCCATTAGATTGATCAATAACTTCTATATTTTTTCTGATTGTTCTTTCAGTAAGAACCCCCATACCATAATATCCGCCTAAAATTAGAACGGCCAGGATAATTACCAATCCTGTAAATTTTTTCATTCTGTTCTCCATGTTATTAATTCGCACGCAGCAAAACTGCAGCTGAAAGTATAACAGCAAATAACATTGGAGTGCGATAAGCTTATAAAAAAACAGTGATAACTATTTTTATATCAATGAGGGCCGTTCGATTGAGTTAAAATGGGGTTTTCATTTTAGAGCACCGAACCGCAGCATACACGAACTATGTGGGTATCGGAGCATATAAAACCATGTCATTTTGGCCAAGAGTGTCGAATTAGAAACAGACCTAAAACGCCCAAAGCCTTAAGCCTGCTTAACTGGTTTACAATATGTTTCTTTAACAGTAAACGCTAAAATGAGTGCAATAACGGAACAAACTGGCAATAGCTTTAAGCCCGCTTGAAAATCAGAAAGTAGTAATGTTTCAACATTATAGGCACGAGCACCAGAAACCATATCGACTAATCGACCAACCAAGGGCTGCATTAGCGCTCCAACAAAAATCGATATCATATTAGTAAATGCGATAGACGTTCCAATCACATTTCTATCATGTATCTCAGTGGACACCGCATAGGCAATAGCAACACCAGTGTTCGTTAAACCGAAAAGGAAGAACAGTAAATATGCTGAGTTTTGACCTAATGTAGGGGTAAATACAAATAAAGTTGTGAAAATTATGCCAAAAACTGCTGAAATAATCATTAAAGGTTTACGGCGACCCATTTTATCAGAAAGCCAACCGGACAAAGGACCACTGATCCCCCAACCAATAAAGATTAATCCTGTAGCAAAAGCAGCAGCATGAGCACCTAGTCCCCGACCAAATTGTAAGTATGCAGGGCCGATTGCTTCACCAATCACTGCTGTTGGTCCAAATAAAAATCCAGCATATAAAGCATTAAGCCAGGTTTGTCTGCACGATAATATAATTTTTAAACTCTGGAGTATGCTGAGCTGATTTACAGAACGTATTTCACTTCGATGCTCTCCCGGTTTATCTTGCACAAATTGATATAATAAAGCTGCAAGTGCAATAAATAAGAAGGCAATGATCAACATACTGTGGCGCCATCCCACATTAGTCACCAGGAATGAAACTGGCGCTTCCCCTGCTGCCGCACCAAGCATACCTAAAGCTTGCGTTAAACCAGCCAGTAAACCCAGCATTGTTGGAGGGAACCAAGATGTAGCTAATCGCAGTGAACAAACAAAAGCAAAAGCCGCACTAAAACCTATGAGCATTCTACCTATTGAGCCCATTAGCAAACTATCTGCAAGACCAAAAACACAACAACCAAATGCAGTAACTAATGACATCACTGTAAGTAGCCAACGGATGCTTATGCGGTCTACTGTGAGTCCCACAGGGATTTGCATTAAAATATAAGGGACATAGAATGAAGCGGTTAAGATACCAAAGCCTGCTTCGTTAATTCCAAAATCAATTTGCAAGTAGCGATGCATTACTCCGGGTGCAACACGAGCCATATAATCAGAAAAATAGAACGCAGCAGCCAATCCCCATACTAACCAAGCAAACCCTAAATAGTTTTTTTGGTTATAAACTTCTACTCTAGACTCATGTATTTTGTTCATAAACTCTCTACGCTAATAAAAATCCTAATTGGCTTTGTTCCATTGAAGGGGTACTAACAGGTAGACACATCAAAAAACAAATCTCCAGGATAGAGCTTGTTAATATTCTATTTGCATTCCGAGTTCACTAGTACATCGTTAACGGTATGAAATAGAATCAAACCCTAATATACTTATCCAAAAAATGAGCAATAATTCTGCAAAACAAAACCTACATTATACTTGTGTTGTCATTTATTTCAACACATAGTTTGATTTCATTTTCATAGGTACAGAAAATGGTTATAATTTACTGGCATAATTTACCCGCATTTACGTAAAAAAAATGTGTTATGTGTAGAAAGCCTTCCGAGGCAAAAATGCTGACAATTTGATCTAAATATTACTAAGGCTTAAAATGAATGCTCTCGACCTTGCAATAAAAGAAGCGCTTAACTCCTCTGGAAATAACAAAGAGGTGAATAAAGCCTATATTGAGTTTATCAAAGCGAACTTTATTGTGCCTATTGAAAAAAACTCAGAAGATGATCAGCCTAATGTCTTGTTTTTACAAGAACATGAACACCTTTTCCTCCCAGTTTTTTCTGAGATAAGCTATCTTGATACTTGGGCTGCTGACATAGCAAGCGAGATAAAACTTCTTAAATTATCGGGTGTCGATTTACTTAAGGGACTTGGTGAGAACGTAACTGTATGCCTTAATATAGGCAGTGAAATATATAAAGAATTTAATCCTTCGGAAATTGCACGAATGCGATCTTTAGTACTAAAGTTTTTCAAGGATTAGTATATATCCTTCTCCCTTATGGGAGGAGGATATAGCAGAGGTTAAGCAGCATGAAACGACAACATGATGAAGCTACGTCCTCTTTAAGGATCCGCTAACTCAGAATCTATGCCACCAATTCAAATAATTGATATCCAACGATTGCTGAGGCTGCTATAGCGCCACTAATTTCGATAACCAGTGATAAAAAACTATGCTTATGATGGTGATACTCTTGATCATTTGCTGCACCCTCTTCGCTGACAGACAGTTCTTCAGCTTCGACAGCATTTAATTCAAATAAAGGCTGTTCACCTTCAATTGCGTCCCACCAACCTTCTAGCCAATGCTCTGCTTGTTGAGTTCCTTTATGGAAAGGATTGTCCTCTTCAGCAACATCGGCACGTGCACATTCATAACCAAATGCATAGCTGTCTTCATAGGTTGGATGTTCAATGTTAAAACGTAATTTAATATGTGGTAGTAAGGCTGTTATGTCGTTCATGATTATACCCTCTATTTATACAGTATTTTGCAAAATTTATACTGTTAATAATTTCTACATTTAAGTTAATTTTACGACTTTATGTTAACGCTTATTTACCAAATAAAAACATTTACTAATTCTTGACAAATTTTTTTTAAACCTAGAAAAAATAACTTTGAAAATGAGTATAGTTGTTATTTCTAATATTAATGTTGCAATTACTATGCCAAGTTTTTTTTGTCTCTTTAAAAAGCACAAAAAATAGAGTAAGAACAAAAAGAAGGAAAAAATAGATACTTGTGGCAGAACTTAACTTCTTGCCGGCAAATTTTGCCGCCAGTACCGTTTCTACTTAATTTTGCTAAGTAGCGTTCAGATTCTATTACAGATTTTATGCGCAGTAAAAAATATATACAGAGCGAGATAGTAGTTGTCAAAATTAAACCACCACCTCTGGTGCACTATCTACTATGGAGCCAAACGATGATGCTTCCATTGCCCATCGTGTTGATAATAACGAATTCTATCATGTAGACGATTATCTCGCCCTTGCCAAAACTCGATTTCATCAGGAATAACCATATACCCACCCCAATAAATAGGGCGGACTACAGGCTCTTGTCCATGTTTTTGAATTAAATCATTAAGGGAATTCTCTAATAATTCTCTTCCCTCAATTTCATGACTCTGTGGCGAAACAATCGCGCTGAATTGGCTTTTGATTGGCCTTGAGGAAAAATAAAGATCGGATTGTTCTGCATCAACTTGCTTGATTTGACCTCGAATACGGACTTGTCTTGCCATTTGCGGCCAATAAAAATTAAGTGCTACATGAGGATTATTTTGGATATGTTTTGATTTTGTACTTTGATAATTTGTATAAAAGACAAATTTTCCTGCATCCAGTCCCTTTAACAAAACTACTCTGGAGTCGGGGTACCCACGATCATCTACAGTAGACAGAACCATAGCGGTTGGATCATTTTTTTCATTTTTTAAAACGTCTTCAAACCAAAGCTTAAATTGGACAAGCGGATCTTCTGGAAGTGATTTTTCACTTAAATTCAGATCACCATATTCACGTCTTATATCAGCAATACTTCGAAAATTTGTCATGAAATACCATAAAGTGAGCTCTGAATAGCGAAATCATGTAAATCCAGAGTTATAGTGGGTAAGTGATACACCTGGATTAAGGCTTTTGCCTTAATCCAGGTGTATCTGCATCAACTACCAGCCTGTTACTTCGGCAATTGCATCACCTAAATCCGCTGGTGAACGAACTGTTTTTACACCAGCAGCTTCTAGCGCTTTGTATTTTTCAGCCGCAGTTCCTTTACCACCAGAAATAATCGCTCCAGCATGTCCCATACGTTTTCCAGCCGGTGCAGTAACACCTGCAATATAAGAAACTACGGGTTTACTTACATGTGATTTGATGTATTCAGCAGCCTCTTCCTCTGCAGAGCCTCCGATTTCACCCACCATGATAATGGCTTGTGTCTGAGAGTCTTGCTCGAATAAAGCTAATGCATCAATAAAACTAGTTCCAGGAATTGGATCGCCACCAATACCAATACAAGTACTTTGACCAAAGCCTTTATCTGTTGTTTGCTTTACTGCTTCATAAGTTAGAGTCCCAGAACGTGAAACAATACCTACTTTACCAGGCAAATGAATTGAGCCCGGCATAATTCCAATTTTACATTCGCCTGGAGTAATAATCCCTGGGCAGTTGGGGCCAATTAAACGTGCTTGAGTATTGTTTTCCAAATAGACTTTTACTTGTAGCATGTCTAATACGGGAACACCTTCTGTGATACAAACAATTAATTGAATTCCTGCCTCAGCAGCTTCCAAAATAGAATCCTTGCAAAAAGGAGCTGGTACATAAATCACGCTGGCTTCTGCTTTAGTTTCTTCAACAGCTTCACGCATGGTATTAAATACCGGTAAACCTAGATGCTTCTGCCCACCTTTTCCTGGTGTGACCCCACCAACCATACGTGTGCCATAAGCTATCGCTTGCTCTGAATGATAGGTGCCTTGTTTTCCTGTAAAACCCTGGCACAGTACTTTAGTATGTTTATTGACCAATACACTCATTGTTAACCTCGAAATTTTTAGTAATTAACCTAAAAAACACCGTTGAATCTTAGTAAGCACTGTTAATGTACTTTATAGCTCGTAAATTCAACTGAGTTTTTTATGATTAGGCAACAGCTGCCACAATCTTCTTCGCAGCATCAGTTAAACTGGTTGCAGCAATCACATTCAAATCACTTTTATTTAAAATATCAGCGCCGAGTTGCGCATTATTACCTTCAAGACGTACTACCACAGGAATTTTTACATCCACTTCTTTCACTGCAGCAAGAATACCATCGGCAATGAGGTCGCAACGAACGATACCACCAAAAATGTTGACTAAAATACCTTTAACTTTTTCATCAGAGACAATAATTTTCAATGCTTCACTGACTCGTTCTTTAGTCGCACCACCACCTACATCTAGGAAGTTAGCTGGCTCGCCACCGTGAAGCTTAATCACGTCCATAGTCGCCATAGCCAAACCTGCACCATTTACCATACAACCAATGGAGCCATCTAAAGGAATATAATTTAATTCCCAGTCACTGGCACGATTTTCTCGTTCATCTTCTTGAGTTGTATCGCGCATACTTTTTAATTTAGGTTGACGATATAATGCGTTACCATCAATGTTAATCTTCCCGTCCAAACAAATTAATTGTCCTGGCTTTGTTACAACTAATGGGTTGATTTCTAACAAACTCAAATCACACTCAACAAACATTTTACCCAATCCCATCATCAAATGAGTAAATTGCTTAATTTGCTCATCTTGTAGGCCCAATTTAAAACCTACTTCACGGCATTGGAATGGCATGACACCAACTAATGGATCGACAATAACCTTGAAAATCTTCTCAGGGGTCTCTTCTGCTACTTTTTCTATTTCAACACCACCTTCAGTCGACGCCATAAACACTACTCGTCGAGTTGCGCGATCAACAACAGCGCCAAGATATAATTCTCTACCAATATCACATGTTTCCTCAATGAGCACCGCATTAACTGGCTGACCATGAGCATCTGTTTGATAGGTCACGAGACGAGTACCTAATAATGCTTTTACCGCTGCAGCAAGTTCATCTTTGTTCGCTACTAATTTCACACCACCAGCCTTTCCTCTACCGCCCGCGTGAACTTGTGCCTTAACAACCCAACGATCAGTAGATAGCTGTGAAGCGACTTGTACTGCGTCTTCAACACTATAAGCTACCTCGCCCTTAGGAACGGGTAAATTGTAGCTAGCAAATAATTGTTTAGCCTGGTATTCATGTAAATTCATTGCAATTACCTTTCTAAAAAAAAGCAAAACCCGTCAAAGCTCATAAGTGTCAATTGATGCATAGTAACCTGGGCAAGTATAAAAACGCTCCCAGACTCACTATCGATGAATTAAAACTGCTGGGATCCAACATTGTCTTCACCCAGAGTACATTTATGTGTCAATACGAATCTCGCTGTTACATTTCATTAAACATTAAGTAAAAGACGAGCAGGATCTTCCAATAATTCTTTAACACTCACTAAAAACTGTACCGAATCTTTACCATCAATCAACCGATGGTCATAAGACAAAGCAACATACATCATAGGACGAATCACGATTTGTCCCTTTTCTACTACAGGTCTATCTTCAATTTTGTGCATTCCCAAAATCCCGGTTTGGGGTGGATTAATAATTGGCGTAGCCAATAATGAACCAAATACCCCTCCGTTAGTAATGGTAAAGGTACCTCCTTGCATATCTTCCATTGCTAATTTGCCTTGTCTCGCTTTTGTTGCTGCATCATTAATCGCCAACTCGATATTAGCCATGCTCATTTGATCTGCATCACGGATAACTGGGACAACCAAGCCTCGTTCAGTGGATACCGCAATCCCGATATCATAAAAGCCATGATAAACTACATCCTGACCATCAATAGAAGCATTGACTGCAGGAAAACGCTTCAATGACTCAACAACTGCTTTGGTGAAAAAGGACATAAACCCAAGTTTAACGCCATGCTTTTTCTCAAAAGTATCTTTGTATTGAGCACGCATATCCATTACCGCTTTCAAATTGACTTCGTTAAAAGTCGTCAACATGGCTGCATTATGCTGTGCTTCCAATAAACGTTCAGCAATTTTAGCTCTTAAACGAGTCATCGGCACTCGGCGTTCTTCACGTAACCCCATAGGTGCACTTTGTGTTGGTTCTTTTTTGCTTTCTGCCGATTTAGATGTTTTTTCTCTACTAGATTCTATATAAGAGAGGACATCTTCTTTGGTGATACGACCATCCTTGCCACTACCTTGGATTTGTCCTGGCTGCAAGTCGTGTTCTGCCATCATGCGACGTACAACAGGGCTAGTTGATTTATCTTCCTTAGCACTTACTTTATCACCTTCTGCTTCATCACGCTCCTTCGCAGTTTCCGTTTTCTTTTCTTCTTTAGCTTCAGAGCCAGAACCTTCTTTTATTTTTGCTAATAACTGGCCAGAATTTACTGTATCACCTTCTTTAAACATGATTTCGGCCAGTATCCCATCAGCCGGAGCAGGGACTTCTAATACGACCTTATCTGTTTCTAGATCCAGTAAATTTTCATCACGGGTAACTTTATCACCTACTTTTTTATGCCATGCAGCGACAGTTGCATCAGCAACTGATTCAGGCAAAACAGGTACTTTGACTTCAATAGACATGGTTATACCTTCTTATTTTATTAAATTCGTTAACACACTGTAATCTGAGGTCAAGACAAATCCATAGCTCAGACTACGATAAACTTAAATTCAGTCCAATAAAGCTTGCTCTACTAAAGCTTGTTGCTGCTGGGCATGCAACGCCGGACTTCCTACCGCAGGTGCCGCAGCAAACTCTCTTCCTGCATAGTGTAAAGTTTGTTCAGGAAGCAAACAGTCTACTATATTATGCTGAGAAGAAAACCATACACCCTGGTTTTGTGGCTCTTCTTGGCACCAAATCACCTTCTTGGCTTGAGGATATTTATCGAGTTCCGCAGAAAGTGCTTTTTTGGGAAACGGATATAATTGCTCAATTCGGACTATAGCAACGTGATTTAACTCTTTATCACGACGCATTTGCAGCAAGTCATAATAAACTTTTCCACAACACAGCACTACTTTTGTCACTTTTTTTGCATCCAGAACATCAATTTCCGGAATAATAGTATGGAATTTACCTTTAAATAAATCCTCTAAAGGAGAAACCGCTAACTTATGGCGTAACAGACTCTTAGGGGTCATGACAATTAATGGCTTTCTGAAATTACGAATGACTTGTCTTCTTAACAAATGGAATATTTGAGCTGGTGTAGTTGGTGTACATACTTGCATATTATGCTGAGCACAAAGTTGCATGTAACGTTCCAGACGCGCAGATGAATGCTCAGGCCCTTGACCTTCATATCCATGGGGCAATAACATGACTAGACCACATAAGCGGCCCCATTTTTGCTCGCCAGAACTAATGAATTGATCGATAACCACTTGCGCACCATTGGCAAAATCACCAAATTGCGCCTCCCAAAGTACTAGGAAATTTGGCGCAGAGGCAGAAAAGCCATATTCAAAAGCTAACACTGCTTCTTCTGAAAGCACTGAATCGATTACCGAAAAAGGTCGGTTCAGTTCATTAGTTATTTGCTCGATAGGAACAAATGATTCGCCCGTTTCGACATCATGTAATACCGCATGACGATGAGCAAAAGTTCCTCTTCCAGAGTCCTGACCTGATAAACGTACGCCATAACCTTCTTGAACTAAACTAGCATATGCCATCGTTTCAGCGTAGCCCCAGTTCATCGGTAATTCACCAGCAGTCATTTTATCGCGTTCACTTAATAAACGCTGAACTACTGGGTGTAATGCAAAGCCCTTAGGTAATGCATTTAATTGTTTGGCTAAATTTTTTAAATTCTCTTTAGAAATTGTGGTATCTACCTTATCGGTCCATTTTGCATTGACATAAGGAGTCCAATCCACAGCATATTTGCCTTCATAATCCCCATGAACTAAATCAACGACTGCTTTACCCTGATCCAAAGAATCACGATAAGCATCAACTAGTTTTTCAGAATCCTGACTGCTTAGTATGCCTTCTTGGATCAGCTGATCGGCATAAATTTCGCGTAATGGACGCATGGATTTAATTTTTCGATACATGGACGGTTGAGTTACTGCAGGCTCATCTGCCTCATTGTGACCATGGCGTCGATAGCAAACAAGATCAATGACTACATCTCGCTTAAATTTCATTCTGAAGTCAAAAGCCAGGTTAGTCGCAAATACAACTGCTTCAGGATCATCACCATTCACGTGAATAACAGGTGCCTGTACCATTTTCGCAACATCGGTACAATATAAAGTAGAACGTGCATCCAAAGGATTGCTGGTAGTGAAACCTATTTGGTTGTTAACCACAATGTGAACTGTACCGCCAGTAGAATAACCGCGTGCCTGAGAAAAGTTAAACGTTTCCATGACAACGCCTTGTCCCGCAAAAGCAGCATCTCCATGAATCACCACAGGAACAACTTTTTCCTTTTTAATGAGATCATTACGTCGACCTAAACGTGAGCGTACAGAGCCTTCTACCACTGGCCCAATAATTTCTAAGTGTGAGGGATTAAAGGCCAAAGCCAAATGAACTACTGAACCCGAACCTGTTTTTATATCTGAAGAAAACCCTAAATGATATTTCACATCACCAGTACGTTCGTATTTTATTTTTCCTTCGAACTCTTGGAACAGCTGATTAGGCTCTTTACCTAATACATTAACCAGCACATTTAAGCGGCCTCTATGAGCCATACCGATGACCACTTCCTTAACATTATCTCGTCCAGAACAGGCAATGATTTCTTTCATCATGGGAATTAAAGAATCGCCCCCTTCAAGAGAGAAACGTTTTTGCCCCACATAACGGGTACCTAAATAGCGTTCTAAACCGTCTGCAGCAATTAAGTCCTTTAAAAGGTTGAGCTTTTTTGTTGCATCTAGATTAAGGCGACCACGAACAGACTCCATTCGTTCTTGTAGCCATTCGACTTCTTCCGTATTAGAGATGTGCATGTACTCAATACCAATACTGCCACAGTACGTTTGGCGCAAGGCTTGGTATATATCATCCAGAGTCATTTCTGGGCCATTAAATGTTGTACCTGCAAAAAACTTACGCTTTCTATCTACATCAGATAAGTGATGATAATCCAATTCCAATGCGGGTACTGGAGTACGCTCCGCCATTTCAAGAGGATCAAGTTTCGCCGCATGATGTCCTAATGAACGGTATGCGTTAATTAAATCTGCAATTCTAAATTGTTGGCTATCTGAAGATTGGACAACCGGTATTGCTTTTTTATCTGCATTCTGCAAAAAATAATCGCGAATTTCTCTGTGTGAACGTTCCTTTTCAGCACCATTAACCTTGGGTAAAGCACTAAATACTGCTCGCCAATCGGATGAAACCGAACTAGGATCAGCAAGATAATCTTCATACAGGCTATCAACATATGCCATACTTCCACCAGATAAATAGGAAGAAGCCCATTCTTTTTGCAGATCGGAACTGCTCATTTTCTTTCTCTCCAAAGGGTATTAATCACTACCACCATTAAATTGGTAAGTACTCAGCCCCTATCAGGTAGCGATTGTATTTGACGCATCTTGCGGGAAAGTTTTCCTAATCAATGCTTACATTTTGGTGTATGTGGCACTTGCTTAGAAAAATTTTCTCACAACCTGCGCTCAAATCCAAACATTCACCCAAACATTAACATAGAGGACCTGAGTTACTACTTAAATTGGCTATTCCACTCATCCCCGTGGATAAAACAGCTATCCCCGCAAAAGCGGGGATCCATCCTTATTCTGGTTTCGAGCTCATTTTCAAGGTAATTCTCATTTTATGAAAATGAATTGCCCATTTTAACGGCTCTTACCAAGTACCTCAAAAGTACCATTAGGTTTCTTGTGTCAGCATCTGCAAGCGAATATCAGCAATTGCTTTCATTGGATTGAGACCTTTCGGACAAACGCTCGTACAATTCATAATGCTTCGGCAACGGAACACACTAAACGGATCTTGTAATTTATCCAGGCGGTGCGCTGTTGCAGTATCACGACTGTCTGCTAAAAATCGTCGTGCCTGTAATAATCCAGCTGGGCCGACATATTTTTCTGGATTCCACCAGTATGAAGGACATGAGCTGGTACAACACGCACATAAAATACACTCATACAAGCCATCAAGCTGCGCACGCTCTTCCGGAGATTGTAAACGCTCTTGAGCTGGTGCCACGTCATTATTTTGTAAATAAGGCTCTATACGCTCGTACTGTTGATAAAATTGAGACATATCAACAACCAAATCACGAATGACTGGAAACGCGGGCAAAGGACGAACAACTATTTTGTCTGTGTTCAGCTGGGACACATGCGTAATGCACGCCAAGGCATTAGTCCCATTAATATTCATACCATCTGAACCACATACCCCCTCGCGGCATGAACGTCTATAGGTTATGGAGGGATCCTGCTCTGCTTTCAAACGCTCAAGTAATGTGAGCAACATAGGATCACTTTTAGCTGGGATCTCCAACTCATAATCTTTCATATAAGGCTTAGCATCCACCTCAGGATTATAGCGATATATTGATAGGGTCAATTTTCTACTATCTGCCATGTAATCTATCCTCGTTAGTAAACGCGTTCTTTCGGCGCAAAAGGCTCGACATGCTTAGGTGATGCATTAACTGGACGAAAATCAATCTTCTCACCTTCCTCAAAATATAGCGTGTGTTTAATCCAGTTTTCATCATCGCGTTTTGGATAATCTTCACGGCTATGAGCGCCACGACTCTCAGTACGCACAATCGCGGACTGCGCTGTAGCGTATGCAGTTGCCATTAAATTATCCAGCTCTAACGCGCTGACTCGTTCTGTATTAAATACATTGCTTTTATCTTCTAATTTGGCATGGGCCAAGCGCTCACGTAAAGCCTGTAAACGTTTTAAGCCAGAGGCCATCACTTCACCGGTGCGGAATACACCAAAATCTTCTTGCATCACACGTTGCATTTCATCATGAATCACCGCAGGGCTTTCGCCATCTGTTGAATTATTCCATCGATTATATCGTTGCAAAGATGAAGCAATATCATCATCACTGATATAAGTCATTTCCGGTAATTGATTTGACTGCCATAACTCTTCAACATGTATTCCCGCCGCACGACCAAAAACAACCAAGTCCAGTAACGAATTACCACCCAAACGGTTCGCACCATGTACAGAAACACAAGCACATTCTCCTACCGCATATAAGCCTTCTACGATATGTTCCGCACCATTAGTTTTCGTAAGCACTTGACCATACATATTTGTTGGTATTCCACCCATACTGTAGTGGCATGTAGGAACTACTGGAATCGGCTCAACAATTGGGTCAACTCCAGCAAATTTCATAGATAATTCACGAATTCCTGGCAAACGCGACATAATGAGATCGGCTCCCAGATGATCCAGTTTTAACTTAACGTAATCAACTCCTTTAGGATCAAAACCTTTACCTGCACGTATCTCAAGAGCCATGGAACGCGCAACCACATCACGAGAAGCGAGATCCTTAACTCGCGGTGCATAACGCTCCATAAAGCGTTCACCGTCTTTATTAATTAAATAACCACCCTCACCGCGACAACCCTCAGTCACTAAAACGCCTGCTCCAGCAATACCGGTAGGATGAAACTGCCACATTTCCATGTCTTGTAATGGAATGCCTGCTCTGAGTGCCATCCCAAAACCATCACCAGTATTAATAAAGGCATTGGTTGTAGATTGGTAAATACGGCCTGCGCCCCCAGTTGCCAAAATACATACCCTGGATTGGAAAAATACTACTTCACCAGTTTCAATACACATCGCAGTAACACCGGATATGTGACCATGAGCATCTTTAACGAGATCAAGAGCATACCATTCGCTAAATACGTGCGTTTTTGCTTTTAAATTTTGTTGATACAGTGTATGCAGCAAGGCATGTCCTGTTCTATCTGCTGCAGCACAAGTACGCGCTGCTTGCTCACCACCAAAATTTTTTGATTGGCCACCAAACTGACGTTGATAGATTCTTCCATTATCCATACGCGAAAAAGGTAAACCCATGTGTTCGAGTTCATATACCGCTTCTGGACCTGTTTTACAGAGATACTCAATTGAGTCCTGATCACCAATGTAATCAGCACCTTTCACTGTATCATACATATGCCAACGCCAATCATCTTCATGAGCATTTCCCAATGCACAAGTAATCCCGCCTTGAGCTGATACTGTATGTGAACGCGTTGGAAATACTTTGGATAAGAGTGCGACTTTTAAACCAGAATTTGCCATCTGCAGTGCAGCACGCATTCCCGCTCCGCCTGCACCAATAATTACTGCATCAAATGTGTTACGTGCAATTGCCATGCTACTGCCCCCAAAGGATCATTAAGCCCCAGACAAATTGACTAAGGAGCCATAAAACGACTAACATTTGTACTGATAAACGCAGAGCAGTACACTTCATATAATCTGTAGTCACTGTCCAAATACCTATCCATGCATGCAATGAAAGAGCAAACAATGCAATCAGTGACGCGATCCGAACTAATACATTAGAAAAAAGGGCATGCCATTGTGCAAAACCTAGTTCCGGATGCGTTAACAAGAATCCAATAATAAAAAAAGAATAAACAGCAAAATAAACTGCGGTGACTCGTTGAATCAACCAATCTTTTAGCCCATTACCTGTTAAGCTGGTGACATTATTTACCATATCCAGATTCCTAGAAAAATTGACAAAATAATGGCAAGAATAATGACTAAAACAGCGGAACGCCGACCGGCATCAAGATGCTCACCAAACCCCATATCCATCACAAGATGCCTAATCCCTGCAAGTAAGTGATAAATCATTGCTGCACCAAATGCCCACATTATCATCTTATAAGCAGGATGCGACAACAAACTTTTCACTTGGGTAAAGGCCTCTTCTGATTGCACTGATTGGCCAAAGATATAAAGCATTATGGGTAACAGTAAAAATAAAACCACCCCTGAAATCCTATGTAAAATAGACGATATCGCCATAGGGGGATATTTTAAACTACCCAAATCCAGATTAACGGGTCTTTTTTTGTTCACTGTGAGTTTCTTCCTTAATGAGAAAAGTTAATTAAATAAAGCACAAATGCGAAGTATAGCACTCTGTTTTTATCACGCAAGATTAAGTCGATACGGATTCTTAACTTACCGCTATCTAATCCAAATAAATTCGTTCACTGCTGCTATTTTTTAAAAAATCTTTTTACGCGAAAAAATATTTAGTAAATTGAAGATAAAAAATGAATCAATGTGATTTTGGTTGTATAATTAACATACATTTATTACGTTTAGGCATCACTTATGGCAATATCTGACGATCCAAATGCACGACTTATCTATTGCGTCTCCAAAGGGCTTGTTAAAACCGTACACAATATTGTAAATGATAATGATATAAAGCGAATTCAGAGAATTCAACCAAAAGTCATTGAGCAAGCAATAAAAAATATATTAGATGCAACAAAATCTGGGCACTTAACTATTGAACAAATCAATAAACAAGGAGAAATTCTTACCTTACTATGCAACCTACCAAAAAATGTTCCTCAACCCAACCCTAAGATTGCAGCAACTGCATTGGCAAAATATGCTGAATATCGACAGAATCAACTAGATGAGGAACTGACAAATTTAATTCCCAATGGGAAGGTAAAAGAGAGCGATTGGGCTGCTGTCTTTGCGTATATTCAAAAACATAAGATGCAACCTTCTCAGGCATCCATAGGGTATTTATTACGCGTGGCAGGAGCCAACGGGCAATGGGATAACGTTAAACCCCTATTAAGCCATCGAGAGCCTGATTGGAGAATGGCAGGTGAGTTACTCTTTATGGCAGTAAAAGCGGGACAACTTGATGTGGCGAAGCAGCTTTGTGATTTGTCTCAAGAGAATATGCCCAATGTGAATGGCATTAAACGCGCATTGAAAGAAGCAAAAAAAGAAGGGCATCATGAAATTGCCAGTTATCTATCTTGTGAACTCATACATCAGAGTAATTTAGAAAAAGATCCTTTAGTACTGACACAAGCCCTACTTCAAGATTATGTGGCGCATTCATTTGTAGGAAGTAGTTTATTCAGTACTCAAGTAAAAGCGGTGAAAAATATCCTGTCACAAGTAAAACGTGCAGCCGCACAAGAACATGATGACACCTCAAGAAATCAAGCCGTACTCGATAGTGTTCAATTATTACAAAAAGTTGTGGGTGATAATAAAGAATTACGCGGGTATGTTGATTACATTAAAGCACACAGTGATAAGCCTGAAGAATCTCCTTCTCTAAAAGCTGAACTTTGATTGCTTAATATTCTGAACTGAAAGCCCTCATTTCAATAGGGCTTTTATTTAGTAGGCCGCATAGAAGAGCCTCTTGGTTGCTTATAAGTGTCACGTGGCGCTTCAAGCGGATACCCGTATTTGTCTGCGTTCTGTTTAACAATTTGTAAATAGCGTTCACCCCATGCGCCCGGATCAAAGTTAGTTACTACAACGTTATAGGGTAAATTGATAATCGATTCAAAGGCTTTTCTTTGAGGAAGTAAATGTCCACCAAAAGATACTTGCACTTCAGTTTCTTTATCAGTACCCCCGTCTTTTAAACGCTCAACCAAGATATAAATCATTTTTTCTATGGTCATATAGAGCTTATACATGGACATCCCAGCAGACAACATCTCTTCACTTTTGGAAGTCGACAATTTTGATCCTGAATCAAGAATAGGATATACGAATTCGTACTCATTTGTTCCTTGAATTAGTTCTGGCTTGATAACGATTGGAGGTGAAATAAGATCTACATATGGAGACACAATATAAAGTTGAAAATCAGCCCAACGCCACCAAATTTGATAAACCCGCTCAACTAAGGTTATAGGATCATTTAAATCCTCTTGCATTTGCAGTTTACGCAAATCAATACTGTTCTCAGCGTTCTCATCAAAACTTTCTAGATATTCTGCATTTTCGTCAGTAGTAGGGAAATCTGGTTCATCAGCCATTTGCATACCACATATAAATCAAGCCTATACGTCTATATTAGCCCAAATTTAATGAATGAGCACGAAAGTTAAATGCGCTTCGGTAAAAAATCCGAAAAAAATGTGACTACATGCGCATAAGGATCTGATTTAGCTCAATAGACCTAGGTATTGATAATATTCAGGGGCGTTAGTACGACACTTAAAGCATGTACTTTGGCAGTTTGCTTTTTCCTGGCATTTTCGGATTACTCCCTTGCCAATCCATAAATCAAGCATAGGTTGTAGTGCAGGGAGATCCAAATGAAACTCTCGAGTCAATTGCTGAGTACTCACGACTCCTTGACGGCAAATGTAATCACGTATTTGCAACAGCATTATTCCTCCGCATATTTCGTTTGCTGTATTGGCGTAATCCAATTACAAAAAACAGAACCAATAAGAACACAATGATTTCAAGAGCACCTTGTTCTGAACTCTGAATCCACTTAGCAGATTGATAAAACAAAACGGCTATACCATAAGCAACAGCAAAAGACCAAGCCACCGAAATCCACATATACTTTCTATTGGCTTCTTGTCGAATTACTGCCATTGTCGACACACATGGGATATAAAGAAGTACAAACAACAGATAAGCATAGGCACCTATTTTACCGTCAAAACGTTGTGCCATAATGCCATATACAGATTGAGATACTGGACTATCCGCAGCACTAGCCAATACAGGATTTGCTAAAGCAGAGCCCAATTGCGCCAAATTCTGCGGCACAGACCAAAAAGCGGCTTTGATTCCTGCCCAAAAATCAAAATGAACGGCAGCGATTTCTCCCACATGCCCTACCTGAGCATAAAGTGAATTTAACGAACCCACCACTACCTCTTTAGCCAACATCCCCGTTAACAAGCCCACTGTTGCTGGCCAATTGTCTTGATGAATTCCCATGGGTGCAAATAAAGGGGTAATCCATTGTCCCATTAAAGAAAGCAATGATTGAGTACTGGCTTCACCTGAGTTAATCCCACCACCCAAAGTAATGGCATTCAAACCACCTAAAATAACACAAATAGGCACAATTAATTTTCCTGCCCGCACCACAAAAAAACGCAGTCGCATCAAAGTTTCTTTAAATAAGCGCTTGAATGTTGGCTTATGATAAGCAGGCAGTTCCAAAATTAATGGGGACGCATGTCCTTTTAAAGCGGATTTGCGCAAAAGGAATCCTGTTAATACAGCCATCAAAATCCCTACGAGGTATAATGAAAACACTACGTTTTGTCCACCCGATGGGAAAAAAGCAGCGACAAATACGGCATAAATCGCCAAACGAGCACTACAGGACATAAAAGGACTCATCATTACCGTAAGTAAGCGGTCACGCTCTGAATCCAGAGTTCGTGCCGCCATAATTGCCGGAACATTACAACCAAAACCAACAATCATTGGCACAAAAGACTTTCCGGGCAACCCCATCATACGCATTGCTTTATCGACGACAAAAGCTGCTCTGGCCATGTATCCTGATGTCTCCAATAAGGACAAAAAGAAGAACATCGCCGCAATCACTGGGATAAAGGTTAACGTAGTATTTATGCCTTTACCAACTCCGTTTGCCAATAAAGCAATCAACCAATTGGGCGCATGAATCTGCTGCAATAACCAAGCGGTCCCTTGAACGAATATCGTATCCGTGCTGATATCGAAAAAATCCTGAAACGCGCCACCTATGTTGATCGCGAATAAAAACATCAAATACATCATGGCAAAAAATATAGGGAGAGCAAAAAAGCGATGCAACATAATCTTATCAAGCTTTGCAGTAAAATCCTCGCTGGCATCGCTTCGCTTTTTCTGTACGGTTGTTACCATGTCATGTATTTTCTGATATCGGGCATCAGCTAATAAGACATCGAGATTAGGCTCTGCTTCGCTCAGTAAAGTTATATCTTTGGTAAGTGCCTTATCTAATAACAACTCATCTCCCTCTGCCAGCCTGCGTGCATAATAATAAGCGAGGGGTTGGCTATATCCTGCTTGACTTAACGTATCTTCCAAAGCCATTAAGGTGTGTTGCACCGTTTTGGGCACAGGCAGTGCCCAGAGGGTATGCTCTTGAGGCAGGTGAGTTAATGCCTGCATTAAGTGCGAGAGACCAATCTTTTTATGGGCTTGAATGGGAATAACAGGACAACCCAATTGTTGGGACAACAGATTAATATCTATAGAGATCCCACGCTGCTGAGCAATATCCATCATATTTAGAGCCAGCACTACGGGTTTGCCTAGCTCCAAAATTTGCGTCGTTAAATATAAGTGACGTTCCAGATGACAGGCGTCGATCACATTAACAATACAGTCTGCCTCCATAGTTACAACTGAATGAGCAGCAATGTGCTCATCCTGACTGATGCCATTGGCATTGGCTACTAAAGAATAAACCCCCGGCAAATCAGTCACTTCAATTCGCTGTTGCCCTACAAAGAATTCTCCGGTTTTCTTCTCAACCGTAACGCCGGGCCAATTTCCTATTCGCTGATTGTCACCGGTTAATGCATTAAATAAGGTGGTTTTGCCACAATTAGGGTTTCCTACTAACAGCACTTGAGTCATATACGCTCCAAAATCAATTGACTCGCTTCTTCCTTACGCAGGGTTAAAGCAGTTCCTCTGACTTCAATTTGTATAGGACATCCTAAAGGTGCAATGCGGACCACTAAAAGTTCCGTACCGCAGGTCACGCCCAAAGACAAAAGCCTGCGTCTATATTGCATATCAGTTGTACCAAAATCGGTTAACCGTACTCTATCACCAGGTACTAACTCTGTAATTTTAATCATGTCCTAACAGCAAATAGTGAAATAAATTTGATCTTAGCACAAATGAAATCGAGAATCATTCTCAATTAAGAAAAAAATTATACATTTTTCCTGTCAGAAAAAACCTGTAGCCTGGGTGCAGCGCAGCGAAACCCGGGGTTACGAGATTGATAAACTGCTGCGTTCCCGGATTCTGCTGGCTCAGGTTACGGTACTTGCCATAATCAAGAATTATCAGCAAGTAACTCTTTAAGTTCTCTTTTCGGATGGCGTGCCAAATAATCTACTGACTGCATTTCCTGTAAACGACTTAATGTGCGCATGTAGGTTTCTTTCATTTCCCCTTCAACATACAACTCGTCTAGCGCAACTTCTGCAGAAATAATAATATTGATACCACGGTCATACATCACATCGATAAAGTGAATGAACATAATGGCTTGCAACGTATGATTTACCGTTAAAGACGGTATGTTGCTTAAAAAAATTGTGTCGAATTTATCTGCAAGCTCTAAATAATCCAATTGGCTACGAGGTAAATTACACAAAATATCAAAAGCAAACCAAATCGACTTTTCGGCACACTTAAGATAGGGAATATCACGATTTTGTATTGTGATAAAACCATTTTCTCTAAATTCGCTGGCTAAAAGCGCAAATTGTTTCTCCATGATCAACGACGTTTGCTCATTTAAAGGAAATAAATAAGCATCGAGTAAAGGAGCTCGCCCAACGCGATAATCTCGTTGCTCATTTAAATGCAATACTTCGCAATTTTCTTTAATGGCAGCAATAGCTGGTAAGAATCGTTTTCTATGAACCCCATTTCGATACAAATCATCCGGAGGTATATTCGAAGAAATAACTAAAATAACCCCATGCGCAATCAAAGCTTGTAGCAGTTCCGCTAAAATCATGGCATAGGCAACGTCATGAACCATAAATTCATCAAAACAAAGTAGTCGTGTTGTTTTTGCCAACTCTTTGGCGATTTTGCGAAGTGGATTTTTTTGTCCTTGTAATCGTCTTAACTGAGAATCAATTTGTTGCATAAAATGATGAAAATGAAAGCGTGCTTTCTTTTTTTCCTCAAGACAATCATAAAATAAATCAATTAAATAGGTTTTTCCCACCCCAACAGGACCATAAAGATACACACCCTTAACTCGGGTTTTCATGAATGGATAAAACCAAGATGAATTCGACTTTTTTACTTCATCAGCTAAATATTGCATCCGCGCCAATATCTCTCGTTGCAACATATCATCATCAATTTCGCCACGATGAATTGCAGCCTCATATTGGGTAAGCACATTCGTCATAAAACAACCTGAGAATGAATATACTCCGTGAGTTTTGCTTTCAGTTCGATTAGTTTGCCATGAAAAAAATGGCCCGTATCGACAAAACGAATCACCGGGATCTCGGGATTAGCCTGAGTAGCAAACTCAAAAACCATATTGGAAGGAACAACCTCGTCGGCATCTCCTTGTAGCACAAGCCAGGGATAAGGTGCCGGGTTAAACTCATGATAATTATAATGATGTACTGCAGGAGCCACTGTAATTAACAATTTTGAGTCGACTTGCGATGCGGCCCGATAAGCCACATAAGAACCGAAAGAAAAGCCAGCAAAAATAAGTTTCTTCTCCGGCTGTTCCTTTTGCCATTCACGAACTAAAACCAGCATATCCTCACTTTCACCAAGTCCTGCATCATATTCTCCTTCAGACTGACCTACTCCTCGAAAATTAAAGCGCAATGAAGGAATACCTAATTCTCTAAAGGTACGCGCCAAGGTGGTAACAACTTTATTACTCATTGTACCGCCTTGCAGTGAATGAGGATGCCCCAGAAAAGCGATAAAAGCAGAATGATTTTCTTCTGGAACAGTTAAAACAGCTTCTAATTTCCCAACGGTCCCCTGCAAAAATAAAGCATGTTCACCAGGGCTCGCTAATTTTTCAGTGATTTGCATAAAAAACCTGTTATTATAAGTACACATTTCACGCAGCTATTTCAGTCTTCGCGACTAAGTGTTTCACAGAAGCGGACACTGCTTGAAGCATGAATGATAACTCGAATTATAGATGAACAAAATGCATAAAGAGCAAAAAGAAACAATGCCAATAACAAAATACCTCCCCTTTTCTAAACGTTTTGTTTTTTTAATTGTAATTCCAGCGGTGTTTGTATTCACCGGAAGTATTCTTTATCTGCTTGGGGGCCGTTATGTTGCAACAGATAATGCCTACGTCAAAGCGGATATGGTTCCTTTAAGTCCGCAAGTATCAGGGGCAGTTCAAGAAGTCTTTGTCATCGAAAACCAAAATGTAAACAAAGATCAGCTCCTTTATCGCATTGATCCAGAACCGTTTAAAGTCGCGTTGACCAAGGCCGAATCTAAGTTAGCCCAAGTCCGCATTGATATTTTGGCGATGAAAGCCAATTATCTTGAAAAACAGGCTGAATTGGATCTCGCTCGTACTAAATATAATTTTTCTCTACGCACTAAAAAGCGCCAGACGGATCTCGCAGCAAAACATTTCGCCTCCTTATCTAGTTTAGATGAGGCGAATGAAGGCGCCGAACTTGCGGCGCAACAGATAGTTACTTCAGAGCATAATCTGCAGGGCCTGGCAGCATCTCTTGCGGGTAGTATTGATGAGCCTGTAGAGAACCATCCATCTTATTTAATAGCAAAGGCAGAATACGAGCAAGCCAAACTGGATTTGCAGCGTACTGAAATTAAAGCCCCAGTCTCTGGAACCATTAGCACGCCTCCCAAACTAGGACAATTCGTCACTAAAGGTTCCATCAGTATGACTTTAGTCGCTAATGAACATCCTTGGATTGAAGCAAACTTTACTGAAAAAGAGTTAACCTATGTGTATCCAGGGCAAAAAGTCATTACGACCATTGATATTTATCCTGGCAAAAAATGGAAAGGTACGGTCCAAAGTTTAAGCCCAGCAACCGGTTCAGAGTTTTCAATTATCCCAGCTCAAAATGCGACAGGAAACTGGGTTAAAATTGCTCAGCGTATTGCAGTACGCATCCAATTGGAGGCAGATCCTAACAGTCCGCCACTTCGTTCTGGACTCAGCTCCTGGGTGGAAATTGATACAGGACATAAAAGATATTCGTTTAAAAACGCTCCTCTTCCTAAAGTAGGGCAAGGTTAGAACCTTTGTAGCCTGGGTGTAGCGCAGCGTAACCCGGGATTATAAAACTCATTTACATGTAGAAACCCGAGTTACGCTGCGCTACACCCAAGCTACATTTTATCGATAAACTGATGAGTTCTATGGCAGAAACATATCAAGCGCCCCCAGGGTCACAAAGAGTATTTATTACATTATCCGTCATGCTTGCAACCGTAATGCAATCATTGGATACAACCATTGCTAATGTGGCCTTACCTCATATGCAAGGTGGGATGGGAGCAACTCAAGAGCAAATTTCTTGGGTTCTTACCTCGTACATTGTTGCAGCAGCCATATTCACCCCTTTAACTGGCTTTTTGGGAGACCGCTTTGGAAGAAAACGAATTTTTATTTGGTCAGTAATTGGCTTTACTATTGCTTCCATGCTTTGTGGCGCTGCTCAAAATTTGTCGGAAATTGTATTATTTCGCCTGCTCCAAGGCATTTGTGGTGCCAGTCTGGTTCCCATATCCCAATCCATACTTTTAGACTCTAACCCGCCAGAAAAGCAAGGCTCGGCTATGGCGATTTGGGGTATGGGAGTCATGGTTGGCCCAATTCTTGGTCCGTCTCTTGGTGGATGGCTTACTGAATATTACAACTGGCGTTGGGTTTTTTATATTAACCTACCCTTTGGAATACTTGCCTGGATCGGTTTAACCATGTTTCTTCAGGAAAATAAATTAAAAACCGAAAAACATTTTGACTTAATGGGATTTGCATTTTTAAGTATCGCAATAGGGTCATTACAGCTTTTTCTTGACCGTGGAGAGTCACTGGATTGGCTTAATAGCAATGAAATCATCATTGAAGGATTCGTTGCGCTTATCTGCTTGTATTTGTTTATTGTTCATATCCTCACTTCTAAGACCCCTTTTATCGATCCAATCATGTTTAAAGATCGTAATTTTAGTGTCGGGCTTACATTTATTTTTATTATTGGGATTATTTTGCTGGCAACGATGGCGCTACTCCCGCCATACATGCAAGGTTTAATGAATTATCCAGTCATTGACGTTGGACTACTCTTAGCTCCTAGAGGAGTAGGCACTATGACCGCGATGATGATTGTGGGCCGATTATCTGGAAAAATTGATGCACGCTATCAAATTGGTTTGGGATTAATTTTAACTGATTACTCCTTATGGCTAATGACCTTATTCAATACGGACATCAGCAGCAGCGACATCATTTCCTCAGGAATCATTCAAGGACTAGGTTTGGGCTTCATTTTTGTTCCCTTATCTACACTCTCCTTTGCCACGCTGCCATCACAGTATCGTAACGACGGTACTTCTTTATTTAGCCTACTCAGAAATATCGGGAGCAGTATTGGTATTTCCATTGTCATGACCAAGTTAGCGCAAAATACACAAGCAAATCATTCAGCGTTTTCCCATTTTATTACTCCATTTAACATCAGCTTAAATCATGCAAATGAATCAGGAGTTTTTAATCTACAATCAACACAGGGGCTCGCTATTCTTGATGCAACAGTGAACAAGCAAGCTGTGTTACTGGCTTACTTACAAGATTTTCGCTTCATGATGTGGTTGGTATTATGTGCGTTCCCTCTTTTGTTTTTACTTAAACCCCCATCCAAAAAAGCTACTACTTCTCAATTATCTGAATTTGAAATATGATAACCCGTGTGAGCCAGTATAATGGCTGCACATAACGACCTCCTTCCTAACTCGCTGAGGAGAGTGAAGTGCAAGAAGCCGCGAAGCAGAGAGCTGAAGTGTACATAAGTACATGAAGATTCGAGCACCGCATCAACGAAGCAATTCATCTCATCAGAAGCTTTAGAATAAGGTCAAATGCATTGACCCACGTTGGCAGTGACTTTTTTAACTTTTTTTGGAGGACTTGATCCATGCGACAGGTACCTAGAGTAGTGTTTCTCGCTGTTCATAATGCTTGCTTCATTTTATTAAGGGGTAAGGCAATATGAAAATCCATGATTTCAAACGTAAAAAAGAAGAACAACAAAAAATTTCCATGATTACCTGCTACGATTATCCATCTGCCTGCATTGTAGCTGAATCGAACATTGATTGTGTTCTGGTGGGTGATTCTGTAGCTATGGCTGTCCACGGCCATGAAACAACAGTTACGGCAACTATGGAGATGATGATACTTCATACACAGGCCGTAGCACGTGGGATAAAACAGCAATTTTTAATCAGTGACCTCCCTTTTTTAGGTCATAAGACCTCATTACCCCAAACTGTAGAACATGTAAAAAGTCTTTTGCAGGCAGGTGCACATGCAGTGAAAATTGAAGGAGGTGATACCGATACGTGTCACACTATTTCTTATTTAGTCAATGCAGGAGTTCCCGTTATTGGTCATATTGGTTTAACACCGCAATCCATTCATCAATTAGGTGGCTATAAAGTCCAAGGGAAAAATCAAGAACAAGCAGAAAAACTAATACAGCAAGCACTTGATTTAGAGGCGGCGGGTTGTTTTGCTCTTGTCATCGAATGTGTCCCCCAACAATTGGCACAAGCAATCACCCAGTCTTTGGATATACCTACTATTGGAATTGGAGCAGGCTCTAATACTGATGGTCAAGTACTTGTTTGGCATGACATGTTAGGTTTACAAACTGATTTTAATCCAAAGTTTGTTAAACGCTACATTCAAGGTAAAGACATTCTGCTGAATGCGTTAAATACTTATGTGCAACAAGTTCAACAACTGAGCTTCCCAACAGCCGAGCATTCATTTTAATTAGAAATTGTAACTATTCACATAAAAGTGTCTTAATTGTAGCGTAACCCGGGTTTAGTCCTGACTTCTCGGGTTACAGCAGACGCCTTCACCCAGGCTACAATGCCGATGACGACTCTATTGTGTGAATGCGTCCATAATTTCATAGGAGTTACCATGCAAATTTTCCACAATCTTGACGAATGGATAAGCTTTCGTAAAACTTTATCTCCCCAATTAACACTTGGCTTTGCACCAACAATGGGTAATTTACACGCAGGACATGCGTCATTGTTTTTAACCAGCAGCAAAGAAAACAACCATACTGTTTCAAGCTTATTTGTCAATCCAACGCAATTTAATCAAGCTGACGACTTTAATAATTATCCTCGCACTTTAGAAGCCGATCTTAAGATTATGGAAGATTCTGGCGTTGATTTTTGCATCCTTCCTAATGAACAATCAATGTATGCTGATAAATACAATTACCAGATTCAGGAAAAGCAACTTTGCCAACTGATGGAGGGGACGCATAGACCAGGACACTTTAATGGAGTATTAACTGTAGTAATGAAATTGCTCAACTTGGTCAAACCGCATCGAGCTTATTTTGGGGAAAAGGATTATCAGCAATACCTCTTAATTCAAGGCATGGTTAAGGCCTTGTTTATGGACATCGAAATTAAGGCCTGCCCAACCATTCGTGAATCAAGTGGCTTGGCTTACAGCTCACGCAACAACCGCCTTGATGGCGCGCAAAAAGCGTTAGCTGAAGAGTTTGCCGCCTTATTTCAACAAAAAGAACTAACATGTGCGCAAATCATCAACCAATTAACAGCAAGAGAGATTGTTGTAGAATATGTTGAAGAGTACCTAAATCGCCGTTTTGCGGCAATACGAATTGGCAACATAAGACTTATTGATAATTACTTATTAGGGTAAGGGATTAGCTGAAAATTGAACTTATCTTAATGCAACGTATTCTGGCTGTTTGCAGCCAGGATCCAATAAATGCATTTCTTGAAATCCTGGTTGCCTGCAATCAGGTTACAACAACTCGGGAATTGCTTCGCCTGAAACGCCTTCCGTAACCGCAGGTTGTCGAGCAACTTGCTGATGTTGGGTTCCAAGAGCAGTCGATTGAGCGGGAATTCCCGACCAATGGGTATTTTCAGGTAAACGCTCACCTTTCATCAATAAAGAAAGGCTTCCGAGAGAAGAGTTTTCTTCCATTAGCGTATTGTAGAGAACAATTGAACCAACCCCTACATTACAACCCGAACCAATAGTCACATTAGAGACTTTAAATATTCTATCTTCATAAAGGTGAGTTTGAATGATTGTCTCCGCGTTAATGCACACATCATTGCCTATCGTAATTAAATCAAACTCTGAAAACTCAGCACTGTCTGTGAAAATCCTTTTACCGGCTTTAGTTCCTAAACAACGATGTATCCAAAGTGCAAAAGGAGTTCCTAAAACTTTGTTCGTTAAATGCGGGTTCGTATAATAGTTATATGAATACTCAATAACATCATTTTTCCAAATAAAAGGATCCCAAATAGCCTTGGTTAAAGGTTTTAATTTACCGAGCATAAGCCATTTAAGCGCGACCAATACACCAACAAGGCAGACTGTAAAGAACATTTCAGCTGGAGGTAAAACCAGAGCTGTAGTAAGCCAAGAGTATTCGCTTAACATATAATCTAAAACATAAAGCATATTGAATAACGCAATCAATGAGAATGTTGACGGTAAAATAATTCGTATAAACTCAATTGCTAGACGCATACGATAGAGTTTTTTAGAGGGATAAAACGTATCCTTATCAGAAAAACCAACAAATAACTCTCGCTTTGGCAGAAAGACTGCCGGCGAACCCAACCAAGCAGAATGAGGCTCCTTTGCTTTGTCTCCTGGTGGCGTCACAGATAAACATCCTAATAAGGCACCTTCTCCCATCGACTTACCTGAAGACAATAAACTTACATTACCTACGAAAGCTCTTCGTCCAACAGTTACTGGAGCAAAAGAAATAAAACCATTGCAAACGCTAGGCCAAGCTAAAGCGACGGAACTGGCGGTAAATCCACCTTCTTCAATAGTTACTAGGTCAGGAATAATATGGGGGGTTTCTCCCATCTCGACCCCTTTGCCTAGCTTTGCACCAAGTAAGCGTAAGAACATAGGTAAATACAAGGTGTCCGCCATTACTGAAATTTCATCACCATCCAATAATTTCACCATGATCCAGTGGCGGAAATAATAAAAGCTCTTTAAGGGATATTCGCCAGGTTTTATCTTATCCATAATGATCTTTTTACAGATCACTATGCATAAATAGTATAGTACTAAGAAGAGTATTGCCCCTAAAGGTATTGCAAAAAACATCGTAGTAAAATAATGGCTTTGATCGTAGTAATAACTGATCAAAGAGATGGAAGGAATTAAGCATAGGTAATACACTACCATCACAAAAACGACGCCTAAATAATGCAAAATACCGAAAAGAGTATTTTCCAACATAGTAGACTCTTCTACCGCAATCTTTTTCCGGGTTATGTGGTCAACCGGAGCCATACCAGGCAATGCAGGAGAACCAGAAAAATAAGCCCCTTGAGGAATTAAACCTTGATCGTGAAGCATGGACATGTCATCCAAAATCCCATTATCTTCGATCTGTGTATTTAAACCCACAACCGCACGTGAGCCTACAAAACAATTATTGCCTATGTTGATAGTACCTATTTTTAACCAGCCATCTTCAACTATATAGCCGTTAAGTCTACAGTCGGCCCCTATAGAAGTATTATCTCCTATAGCTAACAAATCATGAGCAGAAACCTGCATAGAGCCCAAATGGCAGTTCTTCCCTATTTTGGCTCCTAATAATCGATAATATATAGCTGCTAATGGGGAACCAACCAAAAATTTACCTAAAAACAAATTCTTAAGCAGCCTTTGTACTAGCCACCAGCGAAAATAAAACCACCCCCAAAGCGGGTATTCACCTGGTTTCACTCGCCCAAGTAATATCCACTTCAAACAGATCGTAATAAATAACGAAATGATGGGCATAGATAAAAACAAGGCTAAAAATGCAAGCTGTGACTCTCTGGAAATAATTGAATACTCAGAGCTCACCCAGCTATAACACAAAATAACGGCCAATAGTTGTAAGGTACCTACTGCATATTGCAACAAGCATCCAAAAAATTGACCAACACCACACAAATAATACTTCCACTGCGGTGCTCTATATTTTTTCTTGGCCGCTTGTTCTTCGCTTACTTGTGGATTGGCATTAGGGTCATTAAATTTCTGCTCTAACTGGCCAATTGTTGGATTTTTATACAAATCAAGAATTGAGATATTCTTTAACGCAGGTATTTTGCGTAAGTTAGAAATCACTTTAGCCGCATGTAACGAGTGCCCGCCTAAATCATAAAAAAAGTCTGCAGTTACAGAAATATTGATACAATCAAACACCTTTTCCCAGACATGAGCAATTTCTCGAGCAAGTTCAGACTCAGGTGCTTTATAAATACTGTCTATTTTTTGCTGTGCCGGTTTGGGCAACTCTTTTCGGTTTACTTTGCCGCTCGCTAACACAGGAAAACTGTCTAAAACTTCAATTAATGCAGGGAGCATATAATCAGGTAGGCGCGCTCTTAAAAAGATTTTAAGTTCATTTGCATCCAGCACATGATTGTTATCAAGGAGCACATAAGCAACGAGGGTAGGTTGTTCCAATTCTTGTAAAGAAACTACCGCTTGCTTAATTCCAGCATATTGCATAATCACGGTTTCAATTTCGTTTAGTTCAATACGAAATCCACGTAATTTTATTTGATCATCCACGCGCCCTGCAAAACGCAGGTTCCCATTAGGCGCTTTGGAAACCAAATCACCGGTGCGATATAAACGTTGATTGTTGTTTGCTGGATTGAGAACAAATTTTTCCGCCGTACTCTCGGGACGATTGACGTAACCACGCGCCAAAGCAATCCCTGCAATACACAACTCACCTTCCTCACCATCCGCTACTTCTCGCAATTGTTCATCCACAATCAGTACTTCATAACCTGGTAAAGGTTGTCCAATAGTGATTTCTTTGTCGGAATGACATTCTGCATAAGTCGCGATAATCGTTGCTTCAGTAGGACCATACGTGTTGACAATCCTTAGACCGTCTCTACTCCAACGTGCAACTAACGTAGCCGGGCAGGTTTCTCCGCCCAAAATTAAAAGACGCAAATCAGGCAATTGTCCCTCTAACGTAGACAATAGAGTAGGCACTGTTGAAAAAACACTAACACGGTGTTGTTGTAAAAAAGAAATTAAACCTAAGCCTGAACGGATTTCTTTTGTCGTACACGCAATAAGAGCAGCACCATTAGCAAAAGCCATCCAAAACTCTTCTAAAGAAGCATCAAATGCTAAAGAAAATCCTTGATATACTCTATCATTACTGGTTATATCGTAAAGTGTGCTCGCAACGTCTACATAGTGACAAATGCTACGATGAGTAATTTCCACTCCCTTAGGTTTTCCTGTTGAACCTGAAGTGTAGATGATGTAACACAAATCATCGGGATTCAAATCATCTTGAATCAACCTTTGTGCAGGGCGTTTAGAAATTTCGTCAGCAAGCGCATCAACTCTATAAGTAGTAGGCCATGTCAGATTTTTTTGGGCTTGCACGGAAGACGTTAAAACTGCATTGAAAGGCAAATCAGAAAAAATGTGGTTAATACGCTCATCAGGATAATCCACTTCAATAGGTACATAAGCAGCACCTGTTTTCAAAGTAGCGAGTATTGCAACATAGCATTCTACAGAGCGTTCTAATAGAATACCAACAATACTTCCTTTGGATATTTTGTTCTCGGAAAGGAAATGAGCTAATTGATTTGCGCGATGTTCTAATTCTTGATAAGAAATAAAAGCGTTATCACAAATCAATGCGATGTTGCTTGAGTAATTATCAACTGTTTTTTCAAAAAAATGATGCAATTGCATAGTGTTATAACCGGGTGAAAAACTCAAATTGGTTGACTCCTACTAATTGCGCTATTTTTCCACAGTTTAATTGATTTAATTGCTTATTTTTAACAAAAAAAGCGAGCAAGAGCGTTTATTCTCAATATATTATATTTAGCATCAATAGTAAAAGGCTTATGGAAAAAAACACAGAAGTAAGACTATAATTTTGGGGATTATAATTGTTTGTCGAATTACAATCGAGCCTATTGAAATAATTTTTTTCAATATTTATTTTCAATGCTACTAGGGCCTGTTTACAGACCCTAATCTAGTCCTCTCTCGACTAAGAAGAACAACTCATTACCTAAAAATTTCCTGCAGAAAATGGGTCATGGCTTGCCAAGAACGGTGTGCAGCAACCTCATTATAAATGGTGCCCAATTGCATATCATGCGCCAGCGGATTCGAAAAAGCATGTTGTACATGCCCATACATATGCATTTGCCAATCCACATTGGCATCAGTCATCTCTTTACAAAATGCGTGCACTGTTTCAGGCGGAACCATAGGATCGTCGTAGCCATGCAGAGCTAAAATTTTGGCTTTAATAGGTTCAGACTTTAGACTACCAGGTTTATGCAACAAACCATGAAAACTTACCACTCCCTTAAGATCAGCACCAGAACGTGCTAACTCAAGAGCACACAAGCCACCAAAACAAAATCCAATAATTGCAACTCGCTTACTATCCACTTCAGGCATAGAACATGCAGCGGTTAATCCCGCTTGAATACGACGACGTAATAAATTTTGCTCAGAAACTAATGGATTCATGAGTGCTTGTTTTTCCTCAGTAGTGGAACCAAGTTGACCATGACCATACAAATCTATCGCAAAGCCAACATACCCCATCTGAGCGAGTAATTTGGCTTTCTCACATGCAAACTCATTACGACCGGACCAGTCATGAGCGACCAATACCGTAGGGCGAGGACCAGAAAAAGCCTTATCATAAGCTGCAAAACCATGACATTCCAACCCATGATCATGATAAATATAATTTGAAGTGTGCATTCCAAGCTCCCTAAAATAAACCAAAATTAAACGCTTAATGTGCCCTAGTTTATTAAATTGAGCCCAAGAGATAAAGTTATGAAATACATTAATTATTATTTAGGCAGATTATTTTATATCTGCTGATTACAGATTCTCTTGATTTATTTTTTTGAGAAAAAACATCATCTTCTGTGTATCTTGCTTGGTATGAACTCATCGTGGACAATGCATAGAAAAAACAAAGATAATTTATTCTTTTTTGGACTAAACTTAAAGTAAACTCTGAAGGGAATATAATCATGATAACTTCATCATTACTTCATGTACGCGATATTTTACATGCACAGTTGTGTTATCAGGCTTTTATTACACCTATTTTTTTCCCGGTGGAAAAACAATATAGAGATTTTGCAAAATTGGCTTGTGAGTTTGTGGAGGGAAGACGTACCGAGGTAATACATAATGAATTTCCACGCCATCATGTATTGCATCGTTTTGCGGCACAAAAAAATGCAAAAGGGAAAAAAATACTGATTACCCATGGATGGATATCTCGCGCAGCTTATATGGCACGCTTAATCCATACGCTACATCAACAAGGCTATGAAGTATATGCTCTTGATTTTCCAGCACATGGCGAAGCCAAAGGACTTCAACTACCATGGACTGATGCGGTTGCGATTTTAAAGAATACAATCAATCAATATGGTCCTTTCTATGCAGTTATCGGGCATTCTTTTGGCGGCTCTATGTTACTCAATACCTTGAATGTCGCTGGCCAACTTCCCGAATGGCAGCTAAAGCATAAGCCCGAACGGGCGATTTTAATTGCATCACCAACTCAAATGCGTAGCCCCGTTAACCAAATTGCCAAAAAATTTAAATTAAGTGGACATGGATATCTGCATCTACGCCAGGTAATGAAGCAGCAAGCACGCTTTGACATTACGCTGGTGCGCTTACACAATTTCATCTCTCAATACCCCCATATCCCTTTTTTATGCATCCATGGGGAGCTTGATGAAACGATAAGTACTAAAGAATCGATAGAATTCTGTAAAAAATACCCTGACTCCAAACTGTGTCTGCTTCCTGATGCAAATCATGTGAGCGTCTTATTGGATGAACGAGTAGAACGGTTGGTTTGTGATTTTCTGGAATGACTCTGTGGTGTTGGGCCAACACCACATGATTTTAAACACTTTCTATATATTGTCGCAATTTTTTCATTGCATTTTTTTCAAGCTGTCGGACTCGCTCAGCAGATACGCCATATTTTTTAGCCAAATCATGTAATGTCAGTTTTTCTTCAGCTAACCAGCGTTGTTGTAAAATATCCTGGCTACGCTCATCTAATTGCTCTAGAGCAAGCATTAACTTCTCACGGCCTTGTTCCCCCGCACTTTCTTTTTCCAACATGACTGAAGGATCATCATTCGCATTAAACAAATACCGCTCAGGTGCCGTATAGAATTCATCATGCTCATCAGCATCAGGAGCATCGTAAGGTGTATCCATCGCATTTAAACGTTGTTCCATGAGCAACACATCTTCACAGGTTACACCCAGATCTTGTGCTACAGCGCTCACTTCTTCGCGACTCATCCAGCCCAAACGATTTTTCATTTGGCGAAGATTAAAAAATAACTTGCGTTGTGCTTTGGTTGTCGCAATTTTAACAATACGCCAATTGCGTAAAACAAATTCATGAATTTCTGCTTTTATCCAGTGCACTGCAAAAGAGACAAGGCGTACGCCCATCTTAGGGTCGAAACGTTTTACTGCCTTCATCAAGCCAATATTCCCTTCCTGAATTAAATCATTCAGAGGCAAACCATAGCCTAAGTAACCACGGGCTACGCGAACAACATAACGCAAATGTGCAAGAACCAAATGGCGTGCGGCCTCAAGATCCCCTTCAGAATGAAAACGTTCGGCATAGGCAATCTCTTCCTCTAAAGTTAACATAGGAATTTGATTGACCCTGTGAATGTACGAATCAAGACTGCCCACAGGTAAATTCATTTCGGCAAGTTGCAAATATTGACTCATGCTTCTTCCTCTAAAATTTCTCTGTACAAATTAGGTGAAAATAAGACAAAACTCATAATTGAGGTTCTATGGAGGCTAATTGACGTTTTACAGATAAACGCGCTCCCATCCATCCTAGTATAATTGCAAATAAAACAAGTAGCAAGATCTGCCGCATTGACAATCCGGTTAACGGATAGTGCATTTGGTAGGCAACTGCTAGCTGGTTTACAGCCGCTCCCAGGCTGAAAATAAAAATATTAACCATAAAAATAGCAAAAATAGCCCCTAACGCACCGTACCACACTCCTGAATACAAAAATGGTCTGAGAATAAAAGGATCTTTTGCTCCAATTAATTTTAAGACTTGAATTTCTTCTTGTCGGCTATGTAGTGCCAAACGCAAGGTAGTACCTACAATCATAATTACAGCCATTGCTAATAAAGCCAATAATGCATCTGCAAACTTAGCAGCAAACCCTAACAAAGCATGCAAGCGACTTATCCACTCCATATCGACTTTTGCATTTTCAACATGCGATACAGATTGTAATTGCCGCGCTAACATATCCAGTTTTGCAGGTGAATCTATAATCAACGCCGGTACAACATCTATTAGCGCAGGCAAAGGATTCTCAGGAAGATAGCGCATAATATCCTGCATGCCCTCTTGCTGAGTTAACTCCGACAAACCATCAGCGGATGATTTTAAGGTTACTTGAGCGACACCATCTGTTGCGCGCACTTTTTGAAGAACAAGCTGCTGCTCCGCTTCAGATAAACCAGGTTTTAAATAAAGAGATATATGTCCGCCGCGCTGCCAGTTTGCAGTTAATTTGGCTACATTATCAGAAAATACCCAAAAAAGAGCCGGCAATGCTAAGGCGATCGCGATCACTATAGAAGTCATCATCGTTGCCAAAGGTTTGCGGCATAATGAATTTAAACTTTGTATTGCCGCCTGCAGGTGATAAGAGAGGATTGCTTGTGCTCGCTTTAACACATTCGGCCTCCTTTTAACATGACAATACGGTGTTTCATTCCGGCAATCAATGCCAAATCATGTGTGGCGATTAAGATACTTACGCCTACTTGATTAAACTGTTCAAAAATAGCCATGATTTCTGTAGAAAGTTTGGGGTCAAGATTTCCTGTTGGCTCATCTGCCAATAATAATGAAGGCTTATGCACAACTGCACGTGCAATGCCCACCCGTTGCTGCTCACCTCCTGATAAATGGGCGGGAAGCATTTTTTCCTTGCTTAGTAAACCCACCATATCCAAGGCTGCGTGCACTCTTTTGGCAATCATGGGATGTGCCATACCCTGAATTTGTAAAGGTAGGGCAACATTATCAAATATGGTACGATCATTAAGTAAGTAAGGTGATTGAAAAGTAATACCCAGTTGGCTGCGATGCGCAGCAACATCACGTTTTTTTACTTGATTCAAACGTAAACCATTTACTGTGAGTTGGCCCGAAGTAGGCCATTCTAAAAGAGCAATCAATTTCAGTAAGGTGCTTTTCCCTGCTCCTGAATGTCCAGTAAGAAAAACCATTTCTCCCTTCTGCAAGGAAAAATTCACTTGACTTAATGCTTCAAAACCACCTGGATAACGTTTAGTTACTTGGTCAAATGTGATCATTGAATAGTGCACCAACAAATTGCGCTGCATCAAAGGGTCTTAAATCCTCAATCCCTTCACCAATCCCTATATAACGAAAGGGTATTCCTAGTTCATTCGCAATAGCAAACAAAATTCCACCTTTAGCTGTTCCATCCAATTTAGTCATGGTAATCCCAGTCAACCCAACTGCTTCATTAAATTGCCGCGCTTGAACTAGAGCATTTTGCCCTATGCTTGCATCCAATACCAACATTGTTTCATGAGGAGCCTCGGGACAAAGCTTCTGTAATACCCGTTTTACTTTCTTTAATTCGTCCATGAGATTACCTTGCGTATGCAACCGACCAGCAGTATCAGCAATTAAGATATCTACTTTACGCGCTTTTGCTGCTTGCAACGCATCAAAAATCACTGAGGCACTATCTGCGCCTGTATGCTGGGCAATCACGGGGATATCATTTCGCTCCCCCCAAACATGCAATTGCTCCACTGCAGCAGCTCTAAAAGTATCTCCCGCCGCTAACATGACTTTTTTACCTTGGCGCTGAAATTGTTTCGCTAATTTCCCTATAGTCGTCGTTTTCCCAGCACCGTTCACGCCCACCATTAAGATAACAAATGGCGAATGGTCAGCAGTTTCTAAAGTTAGCGTTTGGTTGCTTTCACCTAGAATGGATTGTAAATGAGATTTCAACGCATCATAAACAGCATTGCCATCTGATAACTGCTTACGAGCCAAGCGTTCAGCCAATTGATTTAATACAGTTTGAGTAGTCTCCATACCCAAATCAGCACTGATTAAAAGCGTTTCTAGCTCATCCAACAAATCTTGGCTGATTTCCTTTTTACCTAACAACAATCGCCCAATTCCATCACCTAGCTGGTGACGTGTTTTACTTAATCCCTTTCTGAACCGTGCAAAAATCCCCTCTTTTACAAGCTCTTGTTCCGGTTCCGTTACTTCCACAGAAACTTGAGGCAACGAGTCAGCAGCACTTTGTGAATTATCGGGCTCTGCAGAGGTGGAATCATGACTTCGCTTAAACCATTTAATCATATAGTATACAAATCCTGAAAAATATGAAATTCTATCATCTTTTTTACTTTGAGGTTAAGTTGTGCGCAAAATACTGTTTACTTTACTCATGGTACTATCTTGCCAGACCTTTAGCCAAGTTCAAGAGTTTATCTTGAATAATGGATTAAAAATATTAGTGAAAGAAGATCACCGTGCTCCTATCGCAGTATCAATGATTTGGTATAACGTAGGTTCCGCTGATGAGCCTGGTGGGATTACAGGCTTATCCCATGCAATGGAACATATGATGTTTAAAGGCACTGAAAAATTTCCTTTAGGTGTTTTTTCCAAAACCATAGCCGAAATTGGTGCTCAAGCTAATGCATTCACTAGTAATGATTATACCGCTTTTTTTGAAAAAACAGATGCATCAAAACTCGCTACCAGTTTTGAGCTAGAAGCAGATCGTATGAATCATTTGCTTCTTGATACTAATGAATTTGCTAAAGAAATTAAAGTAATCCAGGAAGAGCGGCGCCTGCGCACAGATGACAATCCACAAGCACTAGCCTTTGAACGCTTTTTAGCTACTGCGCACTTAAGTGCTCCTTATCATCATCCAGTGATTGGCTGGATGAGTGATTTGAGACAGATGAATGTTGAGGATCTAAGAGCGTGGTATAAAAAATATTATGCGCCGAATAATGCGACTTTAGTTGTTGTGGGAGACGTTAACCCAGAACAAGTTCGCACTTTAGCAGAACAGTATTTTGGGGCGTTGCCAAAACAACCTATTCCTGAAAGAAAATTAAAAAAAGAGCCACCTGAGTTAGGCCTGAAAATTGTTCATATTCAAACAACTGCAGCAAAATTACCTCTACTCATGATGGGCTACTCAGTTCCGAGTGTAAATACTGCAAAAAAAGTATATGAACCTTACGCTTTAGAAATTATCACGGGAATTTTAAACGCAGGTGAAAGCGCGCGTTTTTCTAAAAATTTAGTTCGCATCAAACACATTGCTAATGATGCAAATAGCTATTATAACCCCTACACAAGATATCAAACGCAGTTTATCGTATATGGTTCTCCCAACCAAAATCATACGATTGGCGATTTACAAAGCGGACTTCTTACTGAATTAGATGATTTGAAAAAAAATCTGGTTAGTGAAACTGAATTACAACGCATAAAAAATCAAATCATTGCACAAAAAACTTTTGAAAAAGATTCCATTTACGGGCAAGCCTCGGAATTAGGTCTTTTAGAAACAATCGGGATTGGTTGGAAAAAAAGCGAGGAGTATACGCAAGCAATCAATGCGATTACGCCACAGCAAATTCAACAAACCGCCCAACGTTATTTTCAAGAAAAGAATATGACTACTGCAATATTAGAACCTCAAACACAAAAGGTGGCACCATGAGAATTTTTAGCGCATGTATTTTGGCAATAACAATTGGACTGTCACATTCAGTAGCTGCAAGTACATTTAAAACCGAAAAATGGTTAACTAAAAATGGCGTGCAAGTTGTTTTTTATCCGGCGATGGAAGTGCCTATGCTGGATATAAGCATCGCTTTTGCAGCAGGATCCGCCTATGACGAAAACCAATATGGGCTCAGTGCCTTAACCAGCAGCATGATGAATCAGGGAAATGCTGGCCAAAATGCAACAGCCGTAGCTGAATCTCTAGCTGATGTAGGCGCTCAATATAAAGTCGAAATCAACAGAGATATGGTGGTATTTAGTCTTAGAACCTTAGTTACCCAAGAAGCTCTGTCCAAAGCAGGTTATACCTTTACTCAAATTATTAATCATCCCGACTTTCCTGACCCCGCATTTTCCAGAGAAAAAAAACAACAGCTTATGGCAATCGAACAGTCTCAAGATGCTCCCGATGACGTAGCACAGCTCAATTTTTTCCAGGCTTTATATCAACAGCATCCCTATGCACATCCAGTTCGTGGGACAGCTGCGACGGTCAATGCACTAAATAAAAGCCAAGTGATTGAATTTAATAAACGTTATTACGTTGCAAAAAATGCCATTTTAGTTATGGTCGGAGCAATGAATAGCAAGACGGCACACCAACTTGCCGATCAATTGACTCAAGAACTTCCAGAAGGACAAGCAGCCCCTGCTATCCCTAAAGCCCCCCAACTGCCCCAAGCAAAAACAATAAACATTCCATTTCCATCATCACAAACGATGATACGCCTTGGTCAGATCGGTATTGATCACCATAATCCCAACTATTTTCCTCTCCTAGTAGGAAATTATATTTTAGGAGGAGGAGCTTTAGTTTCCCGACTTGCAGTCGAAGTCAGGGAAAAACGTGGCTTAACGTATGGGATAGAAAGTCAGTTTGCTCCTATGTCAGGAAATGGCCCTTTCCTTATTAGCTTATCAACTAAAAATAAACAAACTAAAGAAGCCTTGAATGTGATTCAGAATGTTTTGCGAACCTACATTGATAAAGGTCCTACTGATGCAGAGATGAATGCTGCGAAGCAATACCTTATTGGTAGTTTTCCACTTTCGTTATCCGGTAATCGCAGTATTGCAACGCTCTTATTGCGAATGACTTTTTATCATTTGCCGGAAGATTTCCTTGATACCTATACTGCTCGCATTAATGCAATAACCAGTGAACAAGTAAAACAAGCATTCCAACAACAAGTCAATCCCGATAAATTGTTACTCGTCACTGTGGGTAAATCGTGAAACAAGTCATTCGCATTATTGGTGGGATGTATCGAGGGAAAAAACTACATTTTCCAGATGTAGAAGGCCTACGCCCTACCCCGGATCGTGTACGCGAGACTTTATTTAATTGGCTGATGCATGACATCAGAGAAGCCCACTGCCTAGACGCTTTTTCAGGGAGTGGTGCTTTAGGTCTGGAGGCATTCTCCCGAGGGGCTGCGCGCGTTGTTTTTCTTGAACAATCACCCAAAGCACATGCCAGCTTACAGAAGATAATCGCTGCATTTAACAGTCCAAAACTTAAACTACTACAGACCGATGCGGTACAGTATCTGCAGCGTGTTCAAGAAGAGTTTGATATTATTTTCTTGGACCCTCCTTTTGCGCAAACCTATCTCCCCCAATGTATTGCTCATATAGCACAAAGCAATATTCTCAAGCGTGGAGGCCTTGTTTATGTGGAGTCCCCTTCTATGCTGCATTTGGATGAAAAAATATGGAGACAAATAAAACTCAAACAAGCAGGACAAGTTGTATATGCATTATTTGAGAAACTAATTTGAGCGCTAAAGCTGCATGCGATACCCTCTGGTTCGCATACCTACAACCAGGCTACAAAACAATTAAAGTCAAAATTTTTCTGAGCTTATTTTCATTTAAATTCATACAATTCCTTATTTATAGGCTTGACAAGCAGCCTAGCTCCTGTTTCAATCAAACGAATAATTCCAGACATTAAAGAACATTGAATGAACAACAAGCTTGTCACGCTGTTTCTTGCCTCAATCCTGCTTGTAGGTTGTAAACATGGTGCTGTGCTCTTTAAAAAACCACCAATGAACAATCCTAGTGATGATGCTACAATTAAACTAGCAGAAGCAGCAGTATCTGTAAGCGATTCCATGCATGAAATGGCACGAGTCCAAAAAGTCATTCAACCGCCGCCTGTAGACAACACACTGACCATACCTAATGCGTATAACTTACAAGCCAGAGCAAGTGTAGACTGGTCTGGTCCTATTGAAGAGTTAACTGCCCGCATTGCCAAGTCCGCACATTTCAGGCTTCGTGTTTTAGGAAAAGCCCCTTCAATTCCAATTTTAATTAGTCTTAATACTAAAGATGAAAGTTTAGCTGAACTCCTGCGTGATATTGATTACCAAGCTGGGTTGAAAGCCAGTATTCACGTATACCCTAACAGTCAAGTTGTTGAATTGCGCTATGCCAAAATTTATTCATAGTTTAATAGTTGTATTGTCTGCTTTATTAATTGCATGTCACTCATCAAAATATATGGGCGATACGAACTCATTAGCAGGGCTACAGGCTATGGCCAATGTAACCCAAAAGGAAAGAAATAAAAAACAAAACGGTAGAATACGCCAAACAGCACTACGAGAAACTGCTTTAAGTCTTGGCGCTCAAGCAGGTCTGGCAAATCGTGCCAAAGCTATTGATGAGCAACTTATCAAACAAACGCGCCGACTCGATGCCATTTATGATTTTAATTCTTTGATTCTAGAACATAACATTTTGCCCCCAGTACTCTTAGAAGGCAGAAATACCCTTAATCTTGCCGATGCGCAAACCATCCGTATTTCTGATCGTACTTATAGAGTAGCAAAGCAAGCTCATTTTGTTACCACGCCACCAACTTGGCGGCAATATTTATGGCTAGATTATGTAAAACCAGAATACCCTCACTATACTCTGTTGCCTAAGAATAAGGTAGAGAAGAAGATATGGTGCCTGTACGTAGCAAGAGGCTGGAAAAACGGTATTGATCAAGCTAATACCATTCTTGAGGAAAACATAGCCCGTATCAAAGAAGATTTTAGTGGAATGATCCTTTACAGAAAATTATTAGCAATGAATATGGTCACCCCCCCTTATGTCTCTCATACAGACTTGGGAATCACCGGTGATGCGTCTGAAATTCATATTGACGATAGAGTTCTGAGAATTACGGCATTGCCAGCCTTGAATGTGAACAGCGACCAATGGCGAGCAGCAGTTTCCAAAGATGAAAATGCGCTAGAACAGTTCAAAAACATGGAAAAATTAGCAAATCGTTCTAAAATTATAATAACAGATAAATCCTGGCAGCCTACAATTGCCCCGGTTAACGACAACAATAGTATTCACTGATAATAAGTATGAATAATAAAACTTATTTAATGCCTGATGAGCCAACACGTTTTACTCCTTTATTTATGGATAAAATGTTGGAACATACTGAGCGTTTAAACGCTTCTGATATTACAATTCAAACCGGCGAACCCATTTACGCTGAGGTTTATGGAAAGCTTTTACGCATCACAAATCGTCGTTTATCTAATACAGAGCTCGGTGATTTAATTAATGCGATATATGGCCCTAATGCCACAACCCAGCTCCTTTCAGGTAAGGATATTGATACGCACTATGAGTTTCGTCCTAATCGTGGAGTCAGATACCGTTACCGTGTCAATGGTACTGCTTGTCTTGTCGAAGGTCATGATGCAATCCAGATTACTTTAAGAACGATTCCTACCACCCCCCCCAGACTGGCGACGATGAATCTACCCGATAACGTGCTGGAAGCTGTTGCCCCACAAGAAGGAATTGTATTTATCACCGGGGCAACTGGTTCAGGTAAATCAACATTATTAGCGTCCATCATTCGAGACTTAATCGAAACAGAGGATTCAAACCGTAAAGTGTTAACCTATGAATCTCCAATCGAATTTGTCTATGATGAAATTGAAACCATCTCTGCCGTCGTGAGCCAATCAGAAATTCCACGTCACTTACCAAGCTTTGCAGATGGAGTAAGAAACGCTTTACGGCGTAAACCACGTTTAATTATGGTGGGTGAGTGTCGAGATGCAGAAACAATCAGCGCGGCTTTAGAGGCAGCACTTACTGGACACCCAGTATATACAACGTTACATACTTCCGGCGTGGCCGAAACCATGCGTCGTCTTGTCACTTCATTCTCTGGTGAAGAGCGTTTAGGACGAACTATTGATATTTTGGAAACAATAAGATTATGTATTTGGCAAAAACTTGTGCCTACCGTAGACGACAAAAGGGTTGCATTAAGAGAGTATCTCGTATTTGATGAAGAAGTCCGAGATATTTTACTTGAAAGCGATCCTAATGACGTAACCTCTGCTACTCGTAAATTAGTACGCCAAAAAGGTCAGCTGATGACCTGGGATGCAAAAATGAAATTTGAACAAGGCATTATCAGTGAGCGGGTATACAAATTAATTATTGCTGGCGCTAAAGATTATCAACAAACAGAGAATCTTTAGTAAACTAGACCTAGCTTTTAATATAACACCCACCGAGTCCCTTATCATTGAAAGGTGCAAGCGGCAACACTGAAGAGCAATACCCCTCAGAACAACAATACGTCATCCCGAAACCTCTAACTTAATAATAGACTGATGCTAAGTCGAGCGCCTAACAAAACGCCAAGATATTGCTTTCTTCAGAACGATAAGCACTTGTTCATAGAGCAGTGATAGCTTAATCAAATTGTCATCTTACATCGAGCGCATGGCAACTGGTTCTTGATGATCAGAAACCGCTGCTTGCAATATATCCGAATGCTTATGATTGGGTTTGTCCATAACCCCTTTAGCCAGACCTTTTAGATCTATATTTCCTGGATCGGCTTTTATCAATTTTTCCAATTTTTGGACGCACTTATCTTTCATATCACTCGTAAATTCTTTATAGCGTCCTTTGACGTCATCTCTCACCTCTTGAGTCATATTCGCAAAGCCACCTCTGCGATTGGCCTCTTGGCATAGAAGAACACCATGAATATTAGAACGTGTATTTGCTATAGTACAATTATCAACTTTCTGTGCACGTTGCTCGATAGTAGATATTGGAGGTTGGTCTTTAGTAACCTGATGAATTTTATCCATCACTTGTCCATGTGATAGCCCCTTATCGTGGCCGCTCATCACACCGTTTATAAAATCCGCGTTAACATCCTTTTTGTCTACCTCGTAAATTTGCGTCCCATACTTTCCCTTTGCTCCCTCACCTCGATTGGTGAATACTAAATAAACTTTGTCAGGGTTTCCTTCAACTGGCACAAAAGATAAACCCATAGCATGTCCCTTACAATTAATAGGTACCGAGGTGACCTTTCCTGTTTGTACTCGCTCAGAAAGCGCACGCCCTGCTTCAGGACTCCCTTCAGGAGTACTGAATTGAAAATCTGCTTTTTTATTTGCAAAGTCGAACGCATCTGCAATTTGCGCGAAATCTTTTTTAGCCGGTTGTTTCGTACACTCCTGGTTATATCCCTTTACAGCATCAGTCATCAATTGATAAGTGGGGCCCACATGCGCACGTTGAGAGGATGTGTTATCGACACTTTGCATTACTATACCCAGTACAAGCCCAAATTCTTTAACTACATGCAATTTATCTGGGCGTGATGCAGCATAGTCCTCAGGAGGAGTGATGGTCTTTTGTTGAAGCGCCTGCTGTCCACGCTGGCTATGAATTGCAAGATCATATTCATCCATGGATTGAACATCATATTTTGCGCCTGAATTAAGTAACGTTTGCGCCAGAGAGAAATCTTGCCCTTGCAGGGCTTGAGTTAATGGTGACTGTCCGCTCGAGTTTTTTGCAGAATTTAACGCCGTAGGCAGGTCTTGATAGCCACAATCTTTAGCAAGATCAGTTAATTCCGCTTTGGGATCCACTAAACCTTTGAGAATTGAAGCGAGCATCTTTTGAAAAAACAGAAATAATTCTTGAATGAAGCGGTCTTCATCGATTTTTGCTTTTTGTAAGCCTTTAAGTTTATCTTGAGCCATATCTGTCTGGCTCATCGTAGTACTTTTAGGCGCAGATAAGTCTGTCATAATGAGAAGCACTTTGGTTTAAAAAAATAGGCATATCGAATCACAGTATGCCGCCACCTAGTAAGAATGGTTCGTGAAACCTCCTACATTCAGCAGAAAAATGACCTCCATTTTTATTAGTTGTTACTTCCCTGCCCCTCCTAGATCACCACCACTCTTACCCTTTTTTTTACCACCACCATCATCTTTATCGCTACTCGGAGTCGAATTACCTTGAGCAGAAACATCTCCACCGCCACCACCTTTGCCCATAAAACCTTTAACCGCACCAACAGCTTTCGTACCGTATCCGCCCAATGTCTTATCAATTTGTCCTTGTGCGGTTTGGGTTTCCTTACCAGCTTCCTGAGTCTTACCTTTTACTTCCTCACCCCATTGCGCAGTTTCTTGACCCAAACTTTCAGGAGAACCACCAATCCATCGTAAGATTTTATCGGGTAAATAGGATATCAATGTAAATGATTTTTGGATTATCACTAAGTACATAGTGGTATAAGTTAATATTGAGAAGAAGAAGGCATAGATTCCGGCCCAATCAGTATATCCGCCTGTACCAGAAGGCGAGTCCGCACCACCTTGCGACCAGATCCCCCTAGCGAGGTGAGCGGCATTAGTATTTTCCTGTTGGATAAATGCGATAGCCTGATCATACCCGGCATTGAGAACCCATACCCCCACATAAGATAACGCGATGGCCGCAATGTAGCCAATAATCATCATGGAAGGTCTTAGGAACACATTAACCAAGATCATGATCGCCGCTTCACCTTTACCAAAGGCGTCATGTCCCTCAGGATGTGTCACCCCTAATGCAACAATCGGTGCAGCAACCATCGCTTCAATAACTGAGATTATCCAGCCCAAAGCCCCAAAGGTGAAAATCATATAAGGCAATATCGGGATGTAATACGCTGTGGTAAAGCCTACGCTGACCATGACACCTACCCAAGCGATCACCAGTGGCATCGCTAAAGACATCATCGCGAAAATAAAGACCCCAAATACGGGAATTAACGCACTGGATATTGCCAAATTCAATAAGAGCATCCATAAGTTACCAGCGAAATTGATGTACTCATTTCCCATATTTGCTAATGCAACAACTGGGTTTACCCCAGGCTGCGAGATAATCGCCAGTCCCTGTTGAAAGATTGCTGCCATCCCTTGTAAGGGGATCATCAAAAATGCTAAAACCACGCTATTGATAATCTCGCCAAAGATATCAAGAAACAGGTTATATACGGTAACTAAGATAATATTGTAAAATATATTTCCAAGTATTTGTCCTAAACAAATTGAGAAGAACGGTTTTACTTCGCCGCAAGAAAAATTTTGGCGCTGTAATCGATACAGCGATGTACTGACACTGAAATTAATGGTGTTCGCAAAGGTCATTGGTTGTACTCCAGGTTGCCCAGGAGTTTGCATCATCAGTGCATTGTTAATAAAACCATATACTGTCGATGAGTCGGTGCCACCCACCGCATTCATTTTGGATGACCATGACGGTTTTTTAGTTTGAGTGTCGGGAGTAATTAAAGCTTGTACCGCTTTTACTGGACCATTATCTTGGTTAAACCACTTACATAAATTAGTTAAATTAGCAGAATCCTTACCCTCAATCTTTCCTGGAACGCATTTAATTTTATTATCATTGCTGACTTCAAACGCACTCGTTATTGCATCAGGACTAAATTTACTTCCTCCCAAGCCGGTGTTTGAATCGACTTGACCTGCATTATCTATGGTTCCAGATGTTCCCTGGATTGCTACCAAGTTAAAGAAATAGGCTCCAGCCATAATCCATCCCTGCGTCTCAGCCTTATTGATAAAGTCAGTGACTTTTTCACCAGTTGCTGAGGAACTAATCAGGCGGCTTAGATTTACTGTGGGCATCATAATACCGTTATAATCATTAATCGCATTGATTAACTCGACACCAGTAAACAAAACTCCACCCGCTGCAGAGCCTTGCGTAGGTCCCCAAATAACGCAATTATGAGAATTATCTGGACAAATCGTTCCATTTTGTTGATATGGCACACCAAATTGCTGCGTCGCATTCGCAGTAAAAGCGCTAGGATTAGGTTTTTGAGTAAAGGGGATTGCTGGATCATTAGAGATTATAGAGCGAGCCACGGGAGCCAAATCCGAATACATTTGTTGGACTGCAATAGCTCGCGACATCTGCGTTGCGGCAATCTCTGAAGGAGTTAACGTGTTATTGCCAACGGTTACGTTATTTCCTGCAGTATAATAGTTATAAACGATGTTACCATTTTTATCTTTCACAACATTTCCGTTTTGATCCAGTTTAGGACTCTTACTTTTATCCAGTAAATCAGCAAAATTAGAGTCTCCATTACTAATGTTGTTCCACGTAATGGTGCCGCAAATCCCATTTAAAAATGCATAATCGCTAGTGGAATCAAAATTGGGCATGTCAACACTCCAAGACGGGTTACTTGGCGCATTATTTTGCACAGCAACTGCATTGACCGAACCTAAAAAGTCAGGAACCGCAGTATTACAAAATTTATACATGGGGTCCTTAGAATCTTTGGCTGTATAGCACGATCCTTTTTGTTGCGATGCTGCATTAAGAAGATATTGTCTTTGAGCGGTCAATTGCGTCTGCAAGCCCAGCATGCACACTTGACCAGAAAGTATATTTACCACCCCGGTTGCAATGCTGCCAACCCCAGTGGTAGAGCCAGAGGTATTTGTAAGTTGAGAGGCTGGATTTATCTGTTGGGCCTGAATAATAACGCCGCCACGGTTTAAATAACTTAAAGCAGCATTCCACACTTTATCTGCTGCACCAACCCCTTGCACAACCACCCACATAACAAAAATTTGCATTAAGCAATAACCAGAGGCCTTAGGGATCAATAAAGCCAAACCTACAGTGGAGCGAATTGGAATCCAAATGGAAGACCATTTTTGTCCCAGCATCTGCCCTTCGTGAGCAGTGTTCATGGTAGCGACCAAAAGGGTATACATAATAATGATACCGCCTAATGCCAAAACCGCGGCATTAAATACCGCAAACATACTACCCATAATTTGGCTGCCGGTGCCACTTAAAACACCATCAACAACACCAAATAAATTACTAAGAAAGACTACAGAGAAATCACTAGCAGGAGGTGCAAAACTCAACGATCCAGAACTATCGGCTAAAACTAAACCAGGACATAAAAGCAGGAGTAGAGTAACCAACAACTTATTCATTTCTTCTCTCCCAACAACCCCTGCCTATACCATTCATTAAAGGTACAACCAAGCTTGCGCTCTTTCATCTGGAAGTACCAAAAGTGGTAACGGAAGGCTAAAACAAGCGCAATCATAGTGACAATAAGACTAATAAGAAACGCTTTGATTGAACCGTAAAAAAGCTGATAACCAGCATACCCAAAAATCAAAACAGCAGCGATGACCATGATAATGCTTAAACGAAGCAATGATTTTTGTTTCGTAAGTATATTTTCATCGCTCAGATTAAGTAACTTCACCGCTTCTTTAAATGATTCACCATCCGTTTTTTTCTGTGGCACAAACAAGCGTTTACAGCCATTTCCTAAATATAAGGTAAATGCCCTCATTCGCTCCCAATCGAACCATCTACGAACATTAAGGATCGTTGAAATTAGTTTAATTATTCTTGACTGCTTTTTCATATATTTTACTTCTTTCTTTTACCTTTCATAATATACTATAGTAGTAAGTAATGGTTTCGTCCATCCGCTAATTATAAGTAAAGAAAGAGTAAAAAATGCCAGATCTTAGTCATGAAGCATCCGCACAATACTGGTTTGAATATATTGATCCAATGATCTATAGAGTGATCACTTTTATGGAAAGTGTGGAAGATTGGACCCTTGATGGAAATCCAGAGTTTGAGCAGGCTATGGAGCAGTTAGGTAGAGAACTTGACGACATAGAAAAAATAGATATGGGGCTCCTGGCCGAAGAGGAGAAATTTATTCGCATCGTAGGAAATATTAAATCAGGTCGCGGACTGCGTCTGCTGCAGGCAATTGATACAGTCCATCCAGGTAGTGCTTCTCGTGTTTTAATCCATGCAGAAGAAACAAGTACAGGAAGCCATGATCCAGCGGGGGTTTTTCTCAAAAGAAACATTGTATTTGAACGTTTAAGATTGTTGTCGCGAGTTTTTTGTCAGTACCGTCTAAAACTTGTTTTACGTGCACTTGAAGGGGAAGAATAAATGAAATTATCGTCGTCTAAATTTGTATTGCTTAATCTGCTTTGTTTTACTGTTTTTCCTGCTGGAGCAGATAATGCAACTATGTTATATAGTCAACAGCAACAAATGTCTACTAATATGCAACAAATGGTCAAGTATTTCCAAAATTTTGGTAATTACTTGGGTTTTGATGTAACTAACCCTCCCCAAAAACCCCAGAACTTTGTGCTAAACTACACATTGATCAACACACCTGTAGCACAACTGGCTCAAACCTATGCGTTTTATACTTATTTAGGTTCGATCCCGGTAAACACTTATACAAGTGGTAGTACTGCGAATTCGAGTGGATCTACTGGAAATGCAGCAACTCCTTTCTCTGAATTAGTACCGAGTAACCTTAATAATATTCCTATAGCTCAAATAGCTAATAACCAAGTTAATAATACGTTTAATGGCTTTAATGGCTCGGGGTCTTCTAGCACCTTGTCAACAGTTACTGCGAACCCATTGTTCGATCAATCAGTGCAACAAAATCAATCATCAGGAGCTACTGGGGGAGCTGGCCAAGGAGCGTTTCAACAAGAGCCAGTAAGCCAAGCCATACTCAATATTTTAGGAACACCTGATGCCACTTACTGTATGGAAAATGGAAATCAACAAAATCCAACTATCTTTACAACAAATTGTAAGTATCTATATGGAGGATTAGTCTCCCAAAATGTAATAGGAACCTCCATACCCACTGCAACAACATTTTTTACCGGCAGTTACATTTCACAATTTTTAAATCAGCTTAATAGCAACGCACTAACTGGGCCATTAATGTATTCAACTGATAGTCTTGATAATGCTGGCAGTACAAACGGCGGATTAAACGCACAAAATCAACAGCAACTTGCCAATAATTTTATTCGTTATGTTTCAGGCAGCCTTGTGCCTATAAAATTGCCCAAATGGTATGATTTCGACCAACTTTCTTTGGCGACTACGCCTAACACTGACGGTTCTGTCGGTACGAAACAAATTCAGGCGACACAATTAATTACCAAATACCTGACAAGCTTGCGTACCTATGCTGCCCAAAACTCAGTAGGAGTAAGTAACCTATACTATATTATGTCTAAAAGAATGCCTCAAACTCCAGCGCAGGGCGCAGGAACAACAGGAACGGGGGGGCAAAATCTAACACCAATGAGCCAAGCCCTAAGTGAATATAATATGGCAACTTGGCGATTATTTCCTAATGGTGCTACTGCTGCAGGTGCTACCAATACTCCGAGTACCGGAGGAGCTGGTGGTACTGGTGGTCAACAAGAAAACACTCAGTGGATTACTCAACTTAACACTGCAGCACCAGCTACTGTAGAAAAAGAAATTGCCATCTTACTTGCAGAGATTAATTATCAACTGTACTTAGATCGACAAATCCATGAACGTCTATTAATGACCAATAGCATCTTGTTATTACAAAGCGTTCGTAGTGGCGCACCAAATGCTGATCTCACTACATCACAATAATAACCCTATTCATTCTGTATTCGTTTTAGTCTGGGTAATTTGCATATGCATGTTACTCAGACTTTTACACGCCGATATCATTTTATATACGTCATTTACAAAGCGAAACAAGATACGCTTACAAAAGACTAAATGAATACACTGTGACAAACTGAGCACTATTATCCAGAAAGAACAAACAAGGCAAAGAACAAATGGTTAATAAGTAAACGATTACATCAATACTTCGTAATATCATTAAATAAACCCGCCCTTAATGTAGAAATTTAATACTTGGTATTTTAAAATTAGCCATCATTTTTCCATCCGTTGCTTGGTATGAAAAACATCCTTTTTCAAGAGTCCCTTCTCGTTTCTGGCATCATGTGTTTTGATGGTTGCGGCAATGCAATCCAAAACTTACTGAGTTCATGTATTGATGATTGTATTAAAGACAAACTTCTTCCTGCAGATGCACACCCCATCATAGATGCGGAACCAAATGGACTTGGTATTCATCGCCTAAATATCTCCATTGAAAGTGAAACGAGTGATTTTATTCCCGCGAAAAATTTTCATGCAACTCTTTTAGCTAAGATTAAAGAGGACATACCCTTCGAGTTCATAGACAACCCTGAGGAAGAGCAAGAGCATAAACACTCTAAAACCAATTGGATAAATATATTAATTAATCTCATTGCAATGGGTTTAGTTACCACGTTAGCGCTCATATTTCCGCCCTCAATTTTGTTGACTGTGGGTTTGACTTCAATCTCTTTTCTCGCTACCGCTTTTACAGCTCGTGAATATTTGATTAATTTTTTCCGTAACTTGCGCACCGGCTCCCTGACCAACATGGCTACCACGATTAGTCTGGGTTGGTTTTTATCTCTAGCACACACACTTTTTCATACAATTACTATGCCGTTAGCCAGTAGTTTTTCCATGGCCTTTATGAATTTTATCATGCCAATTATGCTGATAACTTGTATCAACAGCATGGATGAAATTAAACGTCTTGTTTTAGACAAGTCAAAAAAAATGCAATTAAAGGGGATGAAAACTATATTCCCACAAATGTCTGAACAATACGATTGCTATCATTTATCACAGGGCGAGTCAGAGGTTTTAATCAACAATATGACTATTTACCTCAAAAACAAAGTCCAGCCTCTTTCTGAAAGTCGTTCTTTAGCAAGCGATGCAGAGGATAGTACTTTATTGTTAATTAAAGATTTAAAAAATAGAGAAATACGTGGGGTAAAGAAAGGTTTACTGAGAGAAGGTATGCTGATTAAGGTTAAACCTGGAGAATGTTTTCCCGTTGATTGCATTTTAGTTGAGGGTAATACCATTATCGATGCGTCACTTCTCACAGGGGAGTCGCAGCAAAGCAAACAACTTTGGCAGCATATTCCTGCAGGAGCAATTAACCGTGGTCAATTGGTATCAGTTTATGCTACCAAAAACTCATACAATAGTACTGTCAATAGTCTGCTATTTCGTGCAAACCGTGCGCGAAAAACATCGACTCCTACCTCTGAGTCAATACCTCCATTTGCATACCTCTACACAGCCTTAGTTGTTATTGGCATCGCAGCGGCTATCATTGCTCCAATTGCCTTCGGGATCGCAACCTTTTCTTTGATCATGCAAAATATAATTGGCATCCTATTTTCAGTATGTCCTTGTACTATTGCCATTGCCCACCAGCTACCCAGCTTAATCAGCATCCACCATCGGAATAAAAAAGGAATTCAATTACGCGATGAGACACTAATGGGCGGACAGGATGATGAAATACACACCATTGTCTTCGATAAAACAGGGACTCTGACTACAGGGAACTCTAAAGTAGAATCATCTGATATTAATATCAGTTCACCATTATGGCAAAGAATTTATTTATTAGAAAAAATTTACGGTGGCGAGCACCCCCTGGCTAAAGCAATCATGAAGCACTATGAAACGCGCAGAAACCCTCATATTCGTTTTGATGAGATCAAGGATTGCAACATAGATCCGCAGAGCCGTGGGTTAGCTGCGATGATACAAGGAAAATTGATTCAAATAGGTAGCGCTGAATATTTAAGAAGCAACAAAGTAATTCTCCCGCAAATCGATCAAGCAAAAATTGAACAAGGCTTCTCCGCTGTTTATGTTGCAGAAAACGGTATTTACCAAGGAGTTATCTATATTAAGCATGAGGCAAGAAAAGGTATTGTAAAGGCCCTATCCCGCTTAAAGGAAGAAGGGAAGAAAATTATCATGATCACTGGCGATAATCGTGCATCAGCTAAAGGATTTAATCATCAAATCGGTTCTATTTTTGCAGAGGAAGATATCCACACGGAACAAACACCACGAAATAAAGAAAGTTTTCTAACAACACTCATGGCTACTTCGGGGATCAATCCTAAAGGAGTCTGGTTCGTAGGCGATGGTTTAAATGATGCTCCTTGCTGTCGCGTTGTTTCTGAAAAGGGGGGAGTCAGTTGTGCTATGAATTCTAGTGATAAATCAGCATTTTTTACTGATATTTGTTTAAACGGCTCATTAGATTATTTATTTCAACACAACAAATTAAATCGTTTTGCACATCAAGACGCCACACAAAACAAGTTGATTTTAACCTATAGCACCATCGCTTTCTTAGCTTTTATTATCAGCTTCTGCATCGCCGGTATCCCAGTTTCACCGCTAATTCCTATGGCGATAATGCTGTCAACGACTCTTTTTGTTTTATTTAATTCTTATCGAGTACAGCTTTCTATTGATACTGCCCTTGAGAAGAGTACCCCCTGGCCTAAAGCTCTTTTGGCATCGAATCTATCCATCGGCTTATTATTGGGAGCAAGCGCCTTACTCATTTGCAGCGTGTTGATTGCAACAATTGCGACAGGCGGTCTCGCATTACCCGTCATCACTTTTACAGCAGGGGCTGCCGCAGCCTTTAGCAGTATTTGCTCCTTGTCCGCAATGGGCTTATTCAGTGCCTTTACGACATTGCTAACGACCTCATTATTGTCCGAACGATTTACAACTTCACCAACTGATGAGGTGAATTTAAATGTGCATCAACAGCAATCTAGCACACATGAACCGCCTACAACACCTGACGTTGATCGAGAGACAGAACACTTTGGTTTTTTTCTTGATAGATTTCCTAAAACGAGTGCCACCCCAAAACTGCGCCACCCAGAAGAAGGATTGTCAGAACATTACTCTATGATTTGATTCGAGCCTAATATTCTGTTTCTTATTGGAAACAATAAGATCAACTTAGAAGCAACCTCAATAAAAACTCAAAAAGCCGCAACAGGTTTCACTTCATGTCACCCTGGCCACAAGTAAATTTATAAAAATATGGGATGTCCAAAAAATAATTTTTTTCTCGATAAATTAACGTCATCTCTGTTTCAAGGATCGACAATTTGAGTTAAATTAATGTGAATATGGGAAACAAACGGATCATTCCCGCACTCACATGAATAAAAATGGAATAAAAATAAATGGACCTTTCCTCTAGAAAAAAAGCATTTCAATTATTTAGTGATTATTTTATTAATTCCGATCAGAAATTAACTGCATGGCTCTTACTTGGAGGGATTTTTTTAAGCATTATCGCCATTGTTGCGATAACGGCCTTTCTGCCTTGGGGGTTTTTAGGATTTTGGGCAGCACTTACAGCAAAAGAATTAACGGGGTTTCTGTTTTATAGTGGCGCCATCGCCCTAACCAGTGCCGTCATTATTGGCATGAGTAGCTTAATGGATTATTTAACTGATACCTTATCCATCAAATGGCGGTCATGGTTAACATCAAAATACATTAATAAATACCTCTTTGGGAAAAAAAACTATCTGGACTTAGCCCGTGTTGCACCACATATTGACAACCCGGAACAACGCATTCAAAAAAACATTAAAGGCTTTGTTGATCATACTCTGTCGTTAAGCACTGAATTTTTTAGATCCACATTAAGCTTAGCGATCTTTATTGGCACGCTTTGGGTTATTGGCGGCACGCTTACCATAGTAGTTTTCGGGGCTAATCTCGTTATTCCCGGGTATCTTGTGTGGGCTTCGTTAGGTGTTGCATTAATCAACAGTGTGATTACCCATATGTTAGGCAAATCATTAACCGCGATTAATCAAAAAGAAGATCTTTTGGAAGCAAAGCTTAGGAAAGATTTGGAATTTATTCATAACGAATCTGAAAATATTGCTCTTGAAGGTGGAGAACATTACCACCAAAAAATACTAGAGAATGATATAGAGCAAGTATCACAAAATGCATTCCAGAAAATGTGGGTCAATTTAAAGGTATCTGCCTTTCAAATGTGCAACAGCTACCTTGCTGATATATTACCCTATCTTTTCGCAGCTCCTGCTTATTTCTCAGGATTAATCGATTTTGGACAGATAGCCCAAATCGGCATGTCGTTTAATGAGGTCAATAAAGCCTTTAATTGGTTTGTTGACTCCTATACTGAATTGCAGAAGTATCAATCGAGTATTGAGCGAATTGCCCAACTCGAAGAAGAGCTGGATAATGAACGACGTGAAATAAACCCCAAAAATATTCATATTCATGAATCGCAAACAACGACTTTAGCGGTAAAAAATTTAACACTTGCATATCCACGTGCTTCAAAGCCTGGCCACATGATGCGTAATTTAAATTTGGAATTTAAACCCGGAGAAAATACCTTAATCAAAGCACCTTCAGGTTTTGGTAAGAGCACCTTTTTCAAAGCAGCTCGCAGAACTTGGGGCTATGGAACTGGTGAAATTAGTATTCCCCAACATCAAAAAACTTATTTCTTACCTCAAAAACCATTAATTCCTCATGACACATTAAAAGCCATACTTGCCTACCCCGACCCAGTTAGCACCTATGTTGATGATCAATATAAAGCAGTATTGTGTGCTGTTGGTGGGAAAATGGAGCAATTTATTGCAGAGTTAGATCAAGAAGATGCCTGGTCAACAAGATTATCTCTTGGCCAGCAACAACGAATTTCTTTTGCTAGAGCCTTATTAAAGAAGCCCGATTGGCTCTTTTTAGACGAAGCCACTGCGTCACTGGATGAGGAAAGTGAGGCCCATCTCTATCGCCTTTTAAAAGAAAAACTACCCCACACAACTGTAATCAGTATTGCACATCGCTCTACGGTAATGAAATTCCATCAACGTGTTGTGTCATTTGAACCATCATCTGAGGAGATACAACAACAAAGTAGCTTAGGCCGTTCAATCTAGTGATTGATATCCTTCTAAAACGATCGAGAGCTTCTCCATCACCTCATCAACAGAAATTAATTGCATGGGCTCTTCACCATGTACATGCTGGCCCCAGACATCTTCAATGCGCTTACTACCTAGAATTTTTTCTGCCGCTTCGGGATAACGATTTACAACTAAATGCTGAAAAAGATAAGGACCTGAAATAAGCGGGTTAGTCACCGCATGCAAGGCAATAACCGGAGTGTTTACCGCAGTAGACATATGCGAAGGACCTGTATCAGGACAAAGAACAACCGTCGCTTTACTGATAAGTGCCAATAATTGTTTGGGTTTGGTTTTGCCAACGAGATTGACGGCAGGGATAACTTGGGTTATTTGTTCTGCCAAATGTTTATCAAAATCAATCGGCCCCCCAGTAATAAGCACTTGCACATTCCATTGTTCCTGCGCTCGTTGCAATACTTCGATATAACGCGCAACAGGCCAACTCCGTTCGGGCTTGCTTGCTGCGGGATTAATTACCAAAATTGGGCCCTGTTTTGGTAAATGCTGTTCTGCCCACTCATAATCCGCAGAAGAAATAGGTAAATCCCAGCGAATAACACGTTCCTTTATTCCTAAAGCCTGAGCAAATTTCAAAAAACCATCTAAAGTATGCTCCAAGCCTGGGGTAATGCGCTCATTAACAAATAAACCATGTGCATCGTTTGCTCGATGTTCATCATACCCTATTTTGCGTTTTGCTTTGATCAAAGGATAGAGGAAGTTGGTCCTGAGACTGGCTTGTGGCGCTAATAAAACATCAAAGGTACGCCCTTTCATTTGCTTTTTAAAGCGCCAATAGTCTACAACCGTGTTCGGTTTGTCAATTAGAATAAACTCAACACCGTCCATCCCTTCCACCAAATCAAAAGCAGGCTTGGAAATGATCCAAGTCAATTTGGCTTGGGGAAGACTGGCTTGTAAGGTTCTAATGAGCGGAACCGCCATTAAAACATCACCTAATGCAGATAAACGTACAATACAAATGGATTTAATCATTCTGCAAAACAAACCTCGAACCACAATAAGGACAAACTTCCACACCAGTTTTTTCAATAGGTAAATAAACCTTAGGATGGGCATTCCATAACACCATATCCTTTGTCGGGCAACTCAAAGGTAATTCATTACGATGTACTACATAATTTTTTTTCGTACTCGCTGGTTCTTTTTTAGCGTCTTTCATGATGTTCCTTTAAACTTATTTGGTAGGATTATCTAATATTTCCCCAATTTTCGCTATAATCTCATCGCGAAAAGCCTCATTTTGTGGATCATAATAAAAAGCCTCCCCCCAACTCCTAAGCCAGGTTAACTGACGTTTCGCCAGTTGCCGGGTAGCAGCAATCCCTTTATCACGCATTAGAGAATAATCAAAATCATCCTGCAAATATTCAAGTGCTTGTCTATACCCTACACAACGCATTGCAGGCAAATTCATGGTTAAACTCCATTTTTGCTGTAACTGTTTTACTTCCTCAAGAAAGCCTTCCGCGAGCATATGATCAAAACGTTGTGCAATACGTTCGTGCAACCATGCTCTTTGCTCAGGAAAAAGAATAAAATTCACAAAATGATAATCCGGTTTCTCATTGTGCTGCGCAAGGAAAGAAGACAATGTTTTACCCGTCACATAATATACCTCTAATGCACGTTGAATTCGTTGTGTATCATGAGCATGAATACGTGCAGCAGCTTCAGGATCAATCTGTCTTAATTTTTGATGAAGTGCAGGCCATCCAGCTAAAGCAGCCTCATCCTCTAATTGCTGGCGCACAACAGGATCGGCTTCTGGTAATGTAGATAGGCCTTTTTGTAATGCATTAAAATACATCATCGTCCCTCCCACGAGTAGAGGAATTTTGCCTTTCTTAATGATCGCGTCACATAAGGATAAAGCGTCAGTACAAAATTGAGCAGCAGAATAAGACTCAATTGGATCTTTGATATCAATTAAATGATGTGGCGCAACGTGTAGTTCTTGAGGAGTTGGTTTAGCAGTTCCAATATTCATATCTCGATAAATCATTGCGGAATCAACACTAATCACTTCAAAAGGATAATGTGTTACTAACTCACACGCCAAAGCCGTTTTCCCTGAAGCAGTAGGTCCCATCAAACAAAAAACTAATTTAACCATTCATCATCTCAATCAAACACCGTAATCACACCCTCATCCGCCCTACGGGCACCTCCCTTGCAAGGAAAAGGGATTTAACTTAAGTTAAGAAAGAATCCCTTCAAACATCTACTAATTTTCTACAATCTTCATGTGTTAATTCTTTAAATAATCCTGGCTGCTGATTTCCCTCTTTATAAATAGCCAACAGCAACTCATTTAATTCCATTTTTTCCTCGAAACTTAAAAGTCTGGGATCAAATTCTTGTGTGCGATTCATTAATTCCAACAATGTACTTTGATGCATGACATCGCATTCAACAATAGAATCTAAAAACAAACGCAAATCCAAATAAGGCATACAAAGAGGAATACTACGGATAAACACCTCATGTTCTCCCGCCCACTCAAGACTCATGCCTAACTGTTTGAGACACAGTTCCCACTCCACCGCGCTGCTCTGAAGTTTTGCTGGTAGGACATAACGAATCGGCACCAACAAAGGCCTGCTTGCTAAAGGAAAATTCAACTGGGAAATTTGCTGTTGCAACCTATATTGATGTAACGCCACGACATCAACAACATACGGTTGCTGCTGTATTACTGTTAAAATATATCTACTATTTAAAACAACCCAAGATAATTCAGTTTTCGAATGATAAATACTTCTGCTTAAACCCGTCAATTTGGGATAGGGTTCATAAATCTCTGGCCTTTGCTCCTGACTCGGCTGTGTGTATAACGCATATGATACTTCTTCTTGAGGTACATTTTGTGACATCAATGCTGCAAGCAGTTGTGAGGTAAAAAAATCAAATACCAAGCGCGGTTGCTGAAAGCGTACCTCATGCTTGGTAGGATGCACATTCACATCTACCTCTGCGTGGTTCATTGTAAAGTACAGCACACATGCAGGAAACCGTCCAGGATGTAACAAACCATCATAAGCTTGCTTTAGCGCTTGATTAATCAACTTGTCTTTTACCATGCGCTGATTAATGTAAACCCACAAACGATCATTCTGGCTACGCTGAAAATTAGGGCCGCTTATCCAGCCACAAAGTTTCATTGCCCCATGTTCTACATCAAGATAAATTGCTTCTTTAACAAAAGGACCTCCTAAAATACGAGTTATACGTGTTAGGCGAGTTCGTTCATTGGTGGCGGCAGGCAAAGATAAAATCTGTTTTCCATTATGTTTTAATGTGAGCGCAATTCCCGGCGCACTTAAAGCAAAACGCTTCACTACAGTTTCTATTGCTAAAAACTCCAGTTTTTCACTTTTTAAAAATCGTTTTCGAACCGGTGCATTAAAAAATAAATCAACCACATCGACTGTAGTTCCTACACCACGAGCACAAGGAGAAAAAGAGCGTTCTGTGCCCTGTACGCGTAACATTGCCGCCGTTTCTTGATATTCCGGTTTAGAACTAATTGTAACTTTTGCAACCGAGGCAATGCTGGCCAAGGCCTCACCGCGAAAGCCCATGCTATCAATCGCATATAAGTCATCGAGTGAGTTGATTTTACTGGTCGCATGTGCAGCAATAGCTAAAGGTAAATCCTCAGCAACGATTCCTATGCCATTATCACTGATTTTGATTTGATTCAGACCACCGTAACCTATTTCAATAGTAATCGCATCAGCCCCTGCATCCAAAGAATTTTCCAATAATTCTTTTACTACTGATGCCGGTCGCTCTATTACTTCACCCGCAGCAATTTGATTTGCTATAAGTGGCGGTAATTGCTGAATTCTTATGCCCATGCTGGAGGAATCACCAATTTCTGCCCTGGCTTAAGTCGAGTAATACCACGTAAATGATTTGTGGATTGGAGGGCAGCAACCGAGACACGATAACGAGCAGCGATAGCAGGTAAAGTTTCGCCTGCACGTACTAAATGCACATTGTTCGTTGTCATGGCTTCAAGGCGCGATCCATGCGGAGGATTTTCCCAGAAATAACCTTTAATACCTTGAAAAATTGCCTGACTCAAACGTGCTTGATAACGAGGGTTTGTTAAATTACGTTCTTCTACGGGATTTGAAATAAATCCTGTTTCCACCAAAATTGAAGGGATGTCAGCAGACTTCAACACCATAAATCCGGCTTGTTCCACTTTATTATTATGTAAATTAGTAAAGTTGCCCAGTTGATTTAAAACCCGTCCCCCCATTTGCAACCCAGAGTTAATCGTAGCAGTTTGTGATAAATCAATAAGAACCGAACGTACTACACCATTCTGGTCGTCTAAATCACCTAAATTCACACCACCCAATTCAGAATAGTTTTCTTTTTCTGCAAGCCAGCGAGCCGCTTCACTCGTTGCACCTCGTTGTGATAAAGCAAATACAGAGGCCCCATTTGAATGAGGGTTATTAAATGCATCCGCATGAATGGCTACAAAAATATCACCATTATATTTTCTGGCAATATCCAAGCGTTGTCGCAAACCGACATAATAATCTCCCGAACGCGTTAATACTGCACGCATTCCTGGCTGCTTATCAATTAATTGTTTTAACTTTAATGTAATCGCCAATACAACGTCTTTTTCCCGGCTGTGATGAGGGCCGCGAGCGCCAGGATCTTTGCCTCCATGACCTGCATCTAAAACAACAATCACATCACGCAAATTAGAAGGCCTACCACTTACCTTAATCGGCTGTTGATTGGCTAAAATCGGATGAGCTGGCTGTTTCGGTTCAATTGGCGCAGGCAATTTTGTCTGTTGTGCCGTCTTTATCTTGATAGGGAATTTTTGAGGCACTGCAGGAGCAATTTTTGAGGGAATATGTGCCACAATTGGACTCACAGGACGACCACTATGTACTAAATCAACCCGCACGCCCCCAAAAGCGCCATTAGGTTTCCAAGGAGATGATCTGAGCTGTACTTTTTGATTGAGGTCGAACACTAATCTTAAGGTTCGTGGATCAGAATGTCCACTACGAACTTGTCTTACCAACCCATTGATTAGACCCAGCTGGTTTAAATTCACAGCCAATTGCGTTTCCTTTAAATCCACTACAACACGCTCAGGATTACTTAAAAAAAACACTTTATGGGTGAACGGCCCATTGATTGTTAGAAAAAGAGAGGTTTGATTCCCTTGTTGTTTTAGTGCCACAGATTTAAGTTGCGCACTAAATGTTGCAATGGAGCAAAGACACATTACAATAAAACACCATGAGCGAAATATCATCTTTCACCTACCAGGCGAGCCAAAATTCTTTTACCCACTGTGCTCAATGCCATTATTTGCATTTCACGTCCAGCCCCTTTAATACTTAACTTAAAACGAATATCTACATTAGGCAATGTTTTTCCGGCATTTTCAGCCCATTCAATACAACATATACTCTCTGGCGTAAAATAATCTCTGAATCCCAAATATTCCAGCTCGTCTTCATGATGTATTCGATAAAGATCAAAATGATGAACAGTTAAATGCTTGCATGTATAGCTTTCTACTAGTGAAAAAGTAGGGCTTTTAATCGCCGATTCGACTCCCAGATGTCGCAACATAGCACGAATAATGGTGGTTTTACCTGCCCCCAACTCCCCACTAAAGGTCATAATTAGCGAGGGACAAAGACAAGCTGCCAATTGAGCGGCGAAACGCTCACTTGCCGTTTCATCAGGCAAATCTAATATGCTTACTGTATCCGATTCACTGTTTATCATCATTCAGAGTAATTCAATATATGAGGTAAAACATCAAATAAATCACTGGCTAATAAGCCAGTTCCCCCCAGTTTTTTGGCTACCTGGTCTCCAGCAACCGCATGCGCCCAAACACCGCATTGTGCTGCATCAGCTAAAGAAAACCCTTGCGCACAGAGGCCGGCAATAATACCGCTTAATACATCACCCATGCCAGCACTTGCCATAGCAGGATTACCCCGAGGACAAACAAAAGTATCTTTTTCTGCAGTTTGAATCACAGTACCAGCACCTTTCAACACCACCACCCCACCATATTGCTGTTGAATGTTTGCCGCGGCTTGGTACCTATCTTTCTGAATCAAATCGGTAGAAGAGGATAACAGACAGGCCGCCTCACCAGGATGTGGGGTCAAAATCCAATTATCATCCAGTTGAGCATGCTCGGATAACAATCTTAATGCGGATGCATCAATCACCATAGGTAATTGTGACGTAATAGCAGTCAAAAAGAGGTTAAGCGCCCATTCACTTTCCCCTAAACCGGGACCAATCACACAGACTGTAGCGCGAGCTAAGAGTGACATTAAATCGTTAGCTGTTTTTACTGCGCTTATCATAGCCTCTGGAATTAATGGTAACGCACTCTTTGCATGTTCAGGCCAAGTTGCAACAGTTACAGCACCTGCGCCCGTGCGCATTGCAGCTTTCGCAGCCAAGCTAATAGCTCCCGGCATGCCTGGCCCACCGCCAATTATTAACACATGACCATAACTTCCCTTATGCGAATTTTTTTTACGCTCAGCAAGCGGCAACGGTAAAGTCGCTGAATTTAAAAGATGTGCAGCAGGGGCTAGTTTTGAAACACATGCATCAAGCTGTAACGAACAGCAATGAATCGCCCCACAATAATCGGGACCATCTGCTGTATACATACCCGCTTTCGGCGCTATGAACGTTAGCGTCGTATTGGCTTTGACACAAAAATTTTCAACCTTTCCTGTATCTGTATTAAGGCCAGAGGGAATATCTAAAGCCACAACCGGCAGACCGCTGGCATTGATCTGATGAATTGCCGAAGCAATAACTCCATGCACAGGCCCTTTCAAGCCAATCCCTAAAAGCGCATCAATAATTAACTCAGCGTCACTATCTATAGGCTCATCCGCTGCTTGGCAGTCAACCCCAGCATTTATCGCCATTAACGCTGCATGCTGTGCTGCAAAAGGAAGATCGGCTACAGCCTTGCACTGGTAAATCGTGACGAATAATCCGTGTTCATGTGCTAAACGTGCAACAACATACCCATCGCCGGCATTATTTCCTGCACCACAATATACTGCAAGATGCCGAACCTGTGGGTATAGTTTTGTTATAAGAAAAAATGCTTCGCTTCCTGCTCGTGACATTAATTCATTTTCGTCTAATTGATACAAAGATATTGCTTGTTGTTCACAAGCCCTAATTTGTTCACAACGATAAAGGGAGTTTGCTGGGATGCTCACCTTGTGCTCCAAATCTATTAAGGCCTGTTTTCAGGCCTTAGTTCGAACACGTTTCTTATGTAGTCTAGGATGCAATGAATCAAAACCCTGACTTCAGAACGTCCAGGTTTTGGGTTCGCCTTCACCCAGGCTACTTCCTTTTACTTGACTAATTTTAATGAAGGCTTACTTTTAGAAGCTGATGCGCCCTCAGATTCTGCACCAGAGGTTCCAGAAGATGCTGGTGGCGGTTCTTCTTCATCTTCTATGGCAAAAGCGATGCCTCTGCCATTTTCCTTAGCGTAAATTTCCAACACAGCTGCAGGCGGAACAAAAATTTGTTCTGTCTTTCCTGAAAATCGTGCAGTAAAAATAATTCGATCGTTTTCTAATAAAAGACCACGAGTTGCTGCAGGAGAAATATTTAACACAATACGATCATTGTTCACATGCTCTTTAGGCACTTGCACCCCTGTATATGCAGCATTAACCATGATATAAGGTGTTAACTCGTTATCCACGATCCAATCGTAGGCAGCACGAATTAAATAAGGTTTATTTGATGTCATTGTCATAGATTTATGCCGCTCTTAGTTGCCGCTCAGCATCAGTCAAGCTTGCTTGAAACGATTCCCGTTTGAACAAGCGCTGCATGTAAGCAATTATTCCTTTAAACTCCGGTGTAATCTCTATCCCCAATCGAGGCAAACGCCACAATAAAGGTGCTAATGCACAATCCAACAGGGAAAATTCATCACTTAAAAAATAGGGCTTATCTGCAAATACAGGATCAAGAGCAGTTAAACTTTCAAATAAGTTTGCCCTAGCCTGCTCCACATTATCATCCCTTAAAATACGATTCATTAAATAATACCAATCATGTTCTATTCTGTGCATCATTTTTCGAGTTTCAGCACGAGCAACTGGGTATACTGGTAATAAAGGTGGATGAGGAAAACGCTCATCTAAATATTCCATAATAATACGTGGCTCATAAAGTACAAGTTCTCTATCAATTAAAGTAGGAACAGTTCCATATGGATTAACTGATAAAAGATCAGCGCTGGGATCCGACTGTCTCGCAACAAGAATTTCTACATTCACCCCTTTTTCAGCCAACACAATCCGCACCTGATGACTGTAAACATCATCTGTATCGGAAAATAAAGACATTATAGTGCGCTTCGCAACAATTGCCATGAGCAACTCCTATTTAATTCATTAAACCTATATAAAGGTAAAGTTCACACACAAAACCCGCACTTTACCACATTTTTGCCTTTTTGGGTTACTTTATGCCGATTTTTCGCCAATAAACTGTTTTTAAACCCACTGCAACAAGGAATAAAACAAATAAAAAGCCAACAACAAAGAATCCCATGCGATAACGCAGCGGTTGTATTGGCTCCCCCACATATGCAAGAAAAGTAACCAAATCTTGTAAATTCATATTAAATTGCCCAGAAGGCAATTCATGATTTAATGTGTCTAGAATATTTGGCATAGCAACGTCAGGAACAAGTCGGTTATTGGTTCCAAAAGGTCGTGCTTCATCCTTATAAAAACCATTGAGATAGCTATAGAGCCATCGCGTACCTTTTTCTCGAGCAACTAAAGATAAATCCGGAGGTACAACTCCAAACCATTGTTTTGCATCCTCTGGAGGCAAAGCAATACGAATAGGATCATTAATTGTTGCTTGAGTAAAAATTAGATTATTCTTTAATAAATCTTCATTTATTTGGCCATCAAACCGAGTTAAGCCCAATCCTTTGGCCATATGATTATAACGTAAATACTTCAAAGAGTGACAGCCAGAACAATAATTCATAAATAGCCGAGCACCTCTTTGCAAACTTGCCTTGTCTTGTACATTAAACTCAACTGGATCTGCGTATACAACTGGATTCACAAATAAACCTGAACATGCCAACAAGTAAAAAACGCCTGCTGTCTTATGCATTATCGCCCTCCTATGCGAGCAGGCAATGGACGCGTTGCTTCTAAACGAGTATAAAAAGGCATTAATAAAAAATAAGCGAAGTATAATCCAGTACTGACACGAGCCAAAAATAAGCGCACCGGTGTGACTGAGGTTGTTCCTAAATAACCCAATAACACAAAAGCAATGACACCAAGAAACAACATAATTCGTGAGTAGTTTCCTTTATAACGCATTGAACGTACTGAGCTGCGATCAAGCCAGGGTAACAAAAAAAGAAATAATAAAGCGAATCCCATACACATTACACCCAATAACTTATCTGGGATAGCCCGTAGCATGGCATAAAATGGTGACATATACCACATTGGTGCAATGTGATCTGGCGTAACTAAAGGATTAGCCGGGGTAAAATTATTATGCTCTAAAAAATAGCCGCCCATTTCGGGAGTGAAAAACACTACCGCAAAAAACAGAATGAGAAAAGCAAGTGTCATCACTAAATCTTTAATCACGTAATAAGGATGAAAAGGGATTTTATCTAAAGGCTCACCTTGTGCATCCCGCTGTTTTTTGATGTCGATCCCATCTGGATTATTAGAACCTACCTTATGTAATGCAACAACATGCAAGAACACCAGCATAAAGAGTAGCAGAGGAATAGCGATAACATGTAAAGCAAAAAAACGTTGTAATGTCGCGTTACCAACCGTGTAATCACCTCTTAACCACACCACGAGGCTTTTACCGATATAAGGTATTGCACTTAACAAGGAAGTGATTACCTCAGCCCCCCAATAGGACATTTGCCCCCAAGGCAATAAATAACCAAAAAAGGCACCGGCTAAAAGCAAGAGATATAAAAACATCCCTAAGAGCCAAACCAACTCCCTTGGTCTTTGGTACGAGCCATACAATAAACCACGAAACATATGTAAATAGATAACAATAAAAAATGCTGAGGCGCCAGTAGAATGCATGTAACGCAATAACCAACCAAAATTAACATCGCGCATTATATATTCTACAGAAGAAAAGGCCTGTTCCGCACTTGGAGTATAAAACATGGTAAGCCACAAACCAGTAATAAATTGGTTGGCCAAAACCACAAGTGCTAAAGAACCAAAAAAGTAAAAAAAATTTAAATTTTTAGGAAGATAATAAGCACTAAAATAATTTTTCCACGTGCTCATCAGCGGAAAACGCTCATCGATCCAATTAAGGAATCTATTCATTTAATCTAGCCTTGTTTTATTACTCATTGTATTTGTTGTAGCCTAGGTGCAGCGAAGGAGAACCCGGGACTGTAAACATAGTTTTCCCGGGTTTTGCTTCGCTGCACCCAAGCTACTAATTATATAGGCATAAAATTTATGCCTTATCCTCGCCAATAACAAGAGTATGCTTATCAATAAAATAATAGGGAGGAACCTCTAGATTAATTGGCGCAGGAACATCTTTAAAAACTCTGCCAGAAAGATCAAAAGTGGAACCATGACAGGGACAGAAAAAACCACCTGGCCACTCGGGGCCTAAATCACCAAGATTAGGTTTGTATTTAGGAGAGCAACCTAAATGCGTACAAATTCCTATAAGTACTAAATATTCTGGGTTAATGGATCGATATTCATTTTTTGCATAGGAGGGTTGCTGTTGGGTTAAAGAATGGGGGTCACGTAATTTTGAAGAATATGTGGATAACCGTTGCAGCATTTCTTGAGTTCGTCTGATTATCCATACGGGCCTGCCACGCCATTCAACAACGGCCTGCTCACCTGGTTCCAGTTTACTTAAATCCACCTGCACTGGAGCACCTTCTGCTTGCGCTTTGGCACTTGGTAACCAGGAAGCAACAAAGGGTGTTAAAGCACATAAAGCCCCTATACCTCCGAGCACACAGCCTGTAGTTAACAAAAATCGGCGACGATCTTCATCTACAAGATCGTTTTTCTCCTGCTCAGGATCAGCAATTATATTCACCATAGCATTTGTTTGTATGTAGTAGCCTGGGGGCAGCGAAGCAGAACCCGGGGATTACGATTTGTAAAGCCTGCTGCATCCAGGCTACGTAAACAAAAAACCCCGCAAATGCGGGGCCTTTGAACCAAAAAACGATTAACGTTTTGAGTATTGAGTTGCACGACGTGCTTTGTGCAAACCCACTTTCTTTCTTTCAACACGACGTGAATCACGAGTTAACAAACCACGTGCACGAAGCTTTCTGCGAACAGAATTTGGATTTGGCTCAGCATCTTCTGCTAATCCTTTTTCATCATAAGCAACTAAGGCTCTTGCGATACCTAAGCGTACAGCACCTGCTTGACCAGAAATTCCACCACCAGCTACTGTGATGTAAATATCAAACTTATTAACAAGATCAACTGTTTCTAATGGCTGCATAACAACCATGCAAGAGGTTTCACGACAGAAATATTCTTGTAAAGTACGACCGTTTACTTTGATGTCGCCTTTGCCTGGACGCAAAAACACACGAGCTGTTGAACTTTTTCTACGGCCGGTACCGTAGTATTGCTTCATTTCAGCCATAATACTTATTCCTCAATATCAAGTTGCTTGGGTTGCTGTGCAGTATGTGGATGCTCGCTACCAACATATACTTTTAGCTTACGATACATCTCTCTACCTAAAGGATTTTTAGGTAACATGCCTTTAACAGCAAGTTCGATAATTCTAACAGGATTTCTAGCCTGTAATTTTTCAAAACTATCTGATTTTATTCCACCTGGATATCCAGTGTGACGATAGTACATCTTATTAGTAAACTTACGGCCGGTCACAATAACCTTTTCCGCATTTGTAACAACGATGTAATCGCCTGTATCAACATGGGGGGTATACTCAGCTTTATGTTTGCCACGTAAACGACGGGCAATCTCAGTTGCTAAGCGACCCAAAACTTTATCGCTGGCATCAACCACTAACCAGTCACGTTTGACTTCATGGCTTTTGGCACTAAATGTCTTCATTAAATGAACTCCGAACCGCCTAAATTGGTAATCTTCTATCATGGACGGGCGATTTTAACCAAAACAGAAACATCCTACAAGTAAAAAAGGATAAAAATTTATAAGCAATTAATTAAATCCGTGTAAATATAACAAATTTCATACAAGAATCATAATGATTTTTGTTCTAATTGTAGCCTGGGTAATCGTACGAGGGATACTACGTTGTATCAGCATGTCTAGAAAATAATCTAAACTCATCCGTATTAGACGTTTTCCCTCATTGATATGCTTTGCTCAATTTGATACAGGTGGGCCTAGGTCCAACCTACACTCATTCTTGATCAATTAATAACTGCTCAACAACACCACCAGCAATTAAATGTTTTTCTATAATTTCGTCAATATCAGAAAAAGAGGAATAAGAGTACCATACCCCTTCAGGATAAATCACAATACAAGGACCTGAACTACAACGTCCAAGACAGCCTGATTTACTGACGCGCACTTTACCTGGACCATGCATCTCTAATTCCAGAAGCCGTGTCTTCATATAATCAAAAAAAGCTTCACCACCAGTATTGGCGCAGCATTGCTTGCCTGCAGCCTTTTGGTTGGTGCATAAAAGAACATGTTTGTTGTAATACATCAATGACTTACTTTCCTATAGACTCAATTTTTGTTTTTAACTTTAAACCTGGTTTAAAGGTTACCACTCTTCTAGCTACTACAGGAATTTCTTCTCCTGTTTTAGGATTTCTTCCTGGTCGTTGCGGCTTATCTCTTAAGGTGAAATTACCAAAACCAGATAATTTTACATGATGACCATGTTCAAGTGCATGCCGCAATTCTTCAAAAAAATTCTCGACCATTTCTTTTGATGCGGGTTTGGACAGTTTTAATTCATCACTCAAGGTTTCTGCCATTATTGCTTTGCTTAGTGCATTCACGATTATTCCCTCAATATGATTGAAAATTCATTTTCTAACGTATTGATTATAGCACTAATTAAAGAATTAATCTCGGCATCAACCAAAGTCCGACTTTCGTCCTGTAAGGTCATAGCAACCGCGAGACTTTTCTTTCCCTTAGGCACACCTTCACCAGTATAGACATCAAATATATCAAAGGATTTTAGCCAATTTTCATTAATCGTTCTACGGACAACTGATTCAATCTGCATGACACTAATATCGGTATCAACCAAAAATGACAAATCTCGGCGAATTTGTGGATATTTGGAAATTGTTTTGTAGCGTGGGGCCTCATGCCCTATTAATGCCGCTAAATTGATTTCAAAAAGCAAGACATCATGTTGTAAATCCAAGGCATCCGCTAAACGTGGATGTAACATACCTATCCATCCTGCAGGAGCTCCATTAATATTTATCTGGGCTGATTGGCCAGGATGTAATGCATCATGTGTGGCTGCAATAAATTCGACCTGCTTTAATTTGAGTGTGGCGAACAAAGATTGCAGATCGCCTTTCAGATCAAAGAAGTCAAAACAACGCGTAGACTCACTCCAATTAACTCCGCCATGTTCGCCCATCAACAAGCCTGCAACACAAGGTCGCTCAATGAGTTGCTCTTTATTCACATCAAAGACTACACCAATTTCAAAAAATTTAACCGCATTTTGTTGACGATGTACATTATAAATCATTGATGCAATTAAGCCTGGCCACATTCCTGCACGCATTTGCGATAATTCAGAAGAAATGGGATTCAGTAACTGCATAAATTCTTTATGTGGATAAAGTTCATGCTGAAGCTCAGGGTCAACAAAGCTATAGCTAATCGTCTCGTGATACCCTCTACCGCTAAACCATCGTGCAAGCTTGGTCGCTATTTCTTCATTCCCGCACGTTTTCCCTGCTTGCACAAATGTATAGGCAGGTTGCGCATGCAAATTATCATAGCCATACAGGCGAATGATTTCTTCAACTAAATCTACATCCTGTTGAATATCAAAACGATGCGAAGGAATAGTCACATCAAAAAAATTAGCCCGTTCTTTTGCAACTGTAATGCCCAGGCCTTCTAATAAACTTTTCATTTCGTTTTGTGAAATACTTAGCCCAGTTAATTTTTTAACCTTATCGGTATCAAAAGCAAAGCTTCTTATTTCGGGTAGATATTTTTTATCATGCGCTTCAATAACCGGTCCAACTTCGCCACCTGCTATTTCTAAGATTAATGCAGTAGCTCGCTCAAGCGCTTTCATCTGCAACCCAGGATCGACTCCACGCTCAAAACGTTGTGACGAATCACTGAATAAACCGAACTTTCTTGCAACGCCCGCGATAACGATAGGATTAAAGTAGGCGCTTTCCAAAAATACATTTTGTGTATGTGCTTGTACGGCACTTGCCTCTCCCCCCATAATGCCGGCCATTGCCAAAGGTGTTTCTTCGTCAGCAATAACCAATACTTTTTCATTGAGGGTTAATTTTTGCCCATCAAGCAATTCTAATTGTTCATCTGCTCTGCTAAATCGTACGTTAATTTCGCCTTTGACTGTTTCTAAGTCAAAAGCATGCATGGGTTGACCCAGTTCGAGCATCACGTAATTCATGATATCTACAATAGGATGCAAAGAACGAATACCACCACGACGTAAGCGTTCGCTCATCCATAAAGGAGTTGTTGCTTTAGGATTGATATTACGAATCACTCGCCCACAATAACGCGAGCAGGCCTCAGGATCCTGTAGTTGTATTGACAATACATCATCAATACTGGGGGTTATCTCAGGAATAGGTCGTGTCAATAAAGGTAATTTGTTCAACACTGCGACTTCGCGAGCAATCCCTAACACACTAAAACAATCGGCACGATTAGGTGTTAAATCAATATCGAAGACATGATCATCAAGCATTAGATATTCACGTAAATTCATCCCTACTGGGGCATCACTTTCTAATTCCATAATCCCTTCAGATTGCTCTGCCATGCCCAGTTCACTCACCGAACAAAGCATTCCTTGTGACAGCTCACCCCGTAGTTTAGATTCTTTAATATTAAAACCACCTGGCAAACGCGCTCCAACCATCGCTAATGCCACTTTTAATCCTGCTCTAACGTTAGAAGCACCACAAACGATTTGTAAAGGTTTGTCTGTATTTGCATTCACTTCACACACAGTCAACTTATCCGCATTAGGATGAGGCTTGGTACTAAGAACTTCGGCTACAATCACCTGGGTAAACTCTCCTGCTACGGGGCTCACTGCATCCACTTCTAGACCCGCCATAGTCAGTTGATGTGCTAATTCTTGTTCAGTTAATGAGAAATTCACCCATTCACGTAACCATAATTTACTTAATTTCATTTATAGTCCTTACCACCTGATTAAACTTTGTAGTACCCAATAGGCATATTGATTACTGTCTCTTTATTGGGCTTCAATTGTGCGCGTTCTTAAAATTGACTTAAAAAGGTAAGATCATTTTCAAACATCATACGTAAGTCATCGATTCCATAATACAGCATCGCCAGTCTATCCATACCCATGCCAAATGCCCATCCCTGATACTCATCAGGAGAGATATTCACTGCTTTTAGCACGTTAGGATGCACCATTCCGCAACCTAAAACCTCGAGCCATCCAGTAAATTTACAAGAACGACAGCCTTTACCACTGCATTGCGTACATTCAATATCAACTTCTGCAGAGGGTTCAGTAAAAGGAAAATAAGAGGGCCTAAACCGTAATGCTAATTTACGACCAAAGAAATCCGCAAAAAGATCTTCGAGCAATCCTTTTAAACCAGCTAAAGTAGCTTGTTTATCAATCAATAATCCTTCCACTTGATGGAACATGGGTGTGTGTGTCAAATCTGAATCACAACGATAAACTCGTCCTGGGGCAATTAAACGAAATGGAGGTTTGCGTTGCTCCATTGAGCGGATTTGTACTGGTGACGTGTGCGTCCTCAGTAAGCGGCCATCACCAAAATAAAATGTATCATGCATTGCACGTGCGGGGTGATGCCCGGGAATATTTAACGCTTCGAAATTATAAAATTCTGTTTCTATTTCAGGACCATCAATAATGTCAAAGCCCATACGGCTAAAAAACTCGTTAATCCTGTGCTTCACTTGCGTTACTGGATGCAATGAACCACTCTCCTTTTTACGTCCTGGAAGAGTGACATCGATACGCTCCGCTGAGAGTTTTTCTAATAATTGTTTTTCTTTGAGTTCAAGCATTTTCGTTTCAATCAATTCGCTGATTTCACGTTTTGCCAGATTCACTAATTGGCCTACTTTAGGTTTTTCTTCGGCAGATAGATGAGCAAGACTTTTTAAAATTTCGGTTAACTTCCCTTTTTTACCTAAAAAATCAACACGAATTGATTCTAATCCAGATACATCTTGCGCGTTCTTAATTGCTTCAGAAGCTTGCTCTTGTATGGTGATGATATCCTGCATAATTATACCCACAAGTAAAAAGGAGGCCGCAGCCTCCTTAAATAAATTTCATCTTTATTTTAATGTTCTTGATCACTTGCAGTCTGGATTAAGCATCACGAAGCCCGAGAATTTCTGACAATGCTGCGGATTACAACGATACTTTCACTCAGACTACAATAAAAACACTCACAAAGATTATTTTGCCAATGCAGCCTTAGCTTGTTCAGCAATTGCAGCAAAGGCTACTTTGTCATGAACAGCCATATCAGCCAATACCTTTCTATCCAATTCGATTGCTGCTTTTTTCAATCCATCAATCAAACGGCTATATGATAAACCGCACTCGCGGGCTTGTGCATTAATACGTGTAATCCACAATGCACGGAACTGACGTTTTTTCTGACGTCTGTCACGATATGCGTATTGGCCAGCTTTAATTACTGCTTGTTTCGCCATGCGATAGGTTCGACTACGGGCGCCGTAATAACCTTTTGCTTGGTCTAAAACTTTCTTGTGACGTGCTTTCGCAGTCACCCCACGTTTAACTCTTGGCATTTCTCATTCTCCCCTTAACTACCGTGCAACATGCGTGCTGCTAAACGTGCATCGCATGGCTTCAAAGTACCAGCTTCCACGCGCAAATGACGCTTCGCCTTGGTAGACTTTTTAGTGAGGATATGATTTCTATAAGCACCGCGACGTTTAATCGCGCCACTTGCTGTCTTACGGAAACGTTTAGACGCTCCGCGATGTGACTTCAACTTCGGCATAACAATATACTCCGCATTTATTCAGCTACTTAGTTTTTTTAGGTGCCAAGACCATCAGTAATTGTCTTCCTTCGCGTTTCGCATGCTGTTCAACAACTGCAAATTCAGCTGTATCTTGCTGCAACCGCTCAAGAATCTTCATACCGAGCTCTTGATGAGCCATCTCACGACCACGAAAACGTAGCGTAATTTTGACCTTATCACCGTGATTTAGGAAACGGATCAGGTTGCGTAGCTTGACCTGATAATCCCCATCTTCCGTCGTAGGACGGAATTTCAATTCTTTGACTTGAATTTGCTTCTGCTTTTTCTTCGCTTCAGCTTGTTTTTTACTCAATTCAAAGAGAAACTTGCCGTAATCCATGATACGGCATACAGGAGGTTTGGCTGATGGAGATATCTCCACGAGATCCAATCCACCTTCTTCCGCTGCACGCAGGGCTTCACGTGTTGAGACTATTCCTGCCTGATTACCATCGACATCAATTAAGCGTACCTCAGGTACATTGATCTGTTCATTAATTCGTGCGCGATCGCTTTCACGCTTAGTTGGTGCACTAATGGTTTAATCTCCCCTGCTTGTTAATTAACAATTGAACCTTTACGAGCAATTTCTTGCATCAAGGTATCACAAATTGTATCTATTGTCATCACACCTAAGTCAGCGCCTTCACGAGAACGCACAGCAACTTGGTTTGATTCCACTTCCTTATCTCCTATTACTAAAAGATAAGGTACTTTTTGTAAAGTATGTTCGCGAATTTTAAAACCAATTTTCTCATTTCTCAAGTCATAGTTAGCGCGAACACCTCTTTTTTGCAAAATTTGTGTTATTTTCTTCGCATACTCATTTTGTTTTTCACTAATTGTCAGGATCATTGCTTGCACTGGAGATAGCCATAAAGGCAGTTTCCCTGCATAGTGCTCTATCAAAATACCCATAAAACGCTCAAAAGATCCCAAAATTGCACGATGCAGCATCACTGGAACTTGCTTACTGCCATCTTCAGCAACATACGCAGCATCCAAACGTCCTGGCATCGAAAAATCAACTTGTATCGTCCCGCATTGCCAAATCCGTCCCAAGCAATCAGCTAACGAACATTCGATTTTGGGTCCGTAAAAAGCACCCTCACCTGGCGCATCAACCCATTCAATATGTCTATCTTTCATTGCTTGTTTTAAAGCATCCTCAGCCTTATCCCATACCTCATCGCTACCAACGCGCTTTTCAGGACGTAATGCCAAACGGTATTTAATCTCATTAAAACCAAAATCAGTATATACTGACTGCACCAGCTCCAGCATCATCGCTACTTCAGACTGAATTTGATCCTCTGTACAAAAGATGTGTGCATCGTCTTGGACCATGTTACGAACACGCATCAAACCATGTAACGCACCAGAGGGTTCACAGCGATGACAATTACCAAACTCAGAAAATCTCAATGGCAAATCTCTGTAGCTTTTTAACCCTTGATTGAATACTTGCACATGGCATGGGCAATTCATGGGTTTCACTGCATAGTGACGATTTTCTGTTTCAGTAACAAACATCTCATCTCTAAAATTAGCCCAGTGTCCTGATTTTTCCCACAATACTTTATCAACCAATTGTGGTGTTCTAATTTCTTGATAACCAAAATCAACCAATCGATTGCGCATGTAACGCTCAAGCTCTTGATAAATTGTCCAGCCTTTGGGATGCCAAAATACCATCCCAGGTGCAATATCTTGAAAATGGAATAGCTCTAAGCTTTTACCTAATTTACGATGATCACGTTTTTCAGCTTCTTCAATACGGAATAAATACTCTGCTAAAGATTTTTTATCAGCCCAGGCAGTACCATAAACACGTTGCAGCATTTCGTTATTGGAATCACCACGCCAATAGGCTCCAGCTAATTTGGTCAGTTTGAATGCCTTCAAAAATCCTGTGGAAGGAACATGAGGACCACGACAAAGATCTTCAAAATCGCCTTGCTTATATAAAGACAACACTTCATTTTCGGGAATATCAGCAATAATCTTCGCTTTATATTCCTCACCAATACTCTTGAAATACGCGATTGCCTCATCACGAGGAAGCTCTCTGCGCGCGACAGGGTAGTTCGCCTTGGCCAGTTCCACCATTTTTGCTTCTATTAACTCCAGATCTTCAGGAGTAAAAGCCCGTTGGAAGGCAAAATCATAATAAAAGCCATCTTCAATAATTGGACCTATAGTCACTTGAGCTGTTGGGAAAAGACTTTTCACTGCTTGCGCTAATAAGTGCGCTGTAGAATGACGAATCACCTCAAGGCTTTCTTCTTGTTTTTCAGTCAGAATAACCAAGGCACAATCGTGTTCAATAAGAAAAGAAGTATCGACCAGGCGATCATTAACACGACCGGCCAAAGCGGCTTTGGCTAGGCCAGGACTTATGCTATGAGCAACATCATAAACCGTTAAGGACGCTTCAAAATGTTTTATACTTCCATCAGGCAATTTAATGTTTGGCATAATTTTATCCGTAAGCACTAGGATCCGTTTACAATTCGCTAGTTTGAGCCTCAATACTGTTATTTTAAAGCACCGAAACACAACATACACAGAGTGTACGCGTATTGGAGCACATAAAATCGCAGCATTTTGGCCATGATATTAGAATTGTAAACAGACCCTACTTCTTTTCAAAAAAAAACCCTGCAAGGCAGGGCTTAAACCTTAAAAAAGGAGTTAATCTCAAGCATTCCCCAAACGAATGTGGGTGCTCCTGGAATACGATTTAGTTGCATGGTAGGCACGAGTGGGATCGAACCACCGACCACCACCATGTCAAGGTGGTGCTCTACCACTGAGCTACGTGCCTATAAAACGACCTGCATACACATTGGTGTGAAGTATATAATAAGGTGATATTACAAAGCAATCATTTAGATTATTTTGTATTAATAAATAGTCTATTTGCGGCTGTACTTATCTTATTTATAGAAATACGCCCCTAAGACCTAAGCCAGATCTTAGGAAGGCTTAAATGGAGGGGAACCATTCAAGCCATGATATTGCGAGGTTAACTGCTATGAGTTATCCACTTTTTCTTCTATTGGACTGTAATTGTGATATGTGTTCCATCTTATATCACGTGCTTCCTTGTTGGGACTATTCAAAACCATTTCCATAGGTTTCGGATACATTATACTTTTTCACCCCAAAGTGTCAACCGTTGATTTCCAATAGAAACTTAAAGTTTCCAAAATTTGTTTATTTTGAATTTAATGTTTCGTTTGATATACTATGTTTCACATCAAATTGAAACGCCGAATAACTATGATGGACAAAATTCATCTGACAAAACAATTTGCAGATCGTTTACGAGATGCCATGATCGCGGCAGGATTTAATTCACAACGCTCTACTTCAGGGGTATGTATCCATAAGCTGTCTGCAATTACGGGGTATTCAGTACAAATATGCCGTAAATATCTTCGTGGTGAAGCCATCCCAGAACCAGTTAAATTGGTGGAAATCGCAATGAAGCTTCATGTGTCGCCCGGCTGGCTATTATTTGGGAGCGCGCAAAACGATGAGGGAGTTGTTCGAGAAAAAATAACCGTTAATAAAAATTTACTTCATTATCTACTCACCAAGGCCTCATGTCTTTATCACAGTACGCTTTTAGAACATGAGATACCTAATTTTTTAATAGAATTAATCAACGATGTTAGTCTAATTAATGCGGATGAAGAGCAGTCTAAAAAAATTATTGATTTGGCTTTAGCGTCAGTGAAACACTTTAGCCATTCTCATGGAACATAAAAACAAATGACATTTGCTCCTTACCCCTTCTATATAGTTCTCCATTTGACTCAATAGTGGTATCATTGCATTTTAAAAAAACACCCTGAGTTTATATGTTACTCCATTATCTGTTCGTCATAGGTATTTGTGTTGAGGCGATCACTGGCGCATTAGCAGCTGGCCGCAAAAAAATGGACTTCTTTGGCGTCATGCTCATTGCAAGTATTACTGCATTAGGCGGTGGGACAGTAAGAGATGCTCTATTTAATACTTATCCATTAACTTGGGTCATTCATCCTGAATATCTGTTGTATACCTCACTAGCTGCATTCTTAACTATATTTATTGCTCATTCCTTGATTCGAATTATGAAAATATTTTTAATCCTCGACGCTCTTGGATTATCTACTTTTGTGATTATTGGCACTCAAAAAGCATTACATCATGGTTTATCCCCCAGCATCGCCATTATTAGTGGAATGATCACGGGTATTTGTGGTGGCATGTTACGGGATATTTTATGTAACGATATCCCTCTGGTATTGAGAAAAGAACTGTATGCAGTGATTGCTCTTGCCGGTGCATTACTCTTTATTACCTTAGATTATTTTCATACCCCAGAAAACATCAATATAATAATTACCTTAATTAGTATTTTTAGCGCTCGTCTATTGGCTATTTTCTTTCATATTGAAATACCTATCTTTGACTATTCAGAAAGTATTAAAAAGCGGGGACGAAAATCGTAAGGGGAGAATTGTCGCCTGGGTAAAGCGCAGCGGAACCCGGGTTTCGCTGCGCTTTACCCAGGCTACCCTAAAATTACACTTAAACTTCTTTAACTTCGAGAATGCTCACTTCCTCTACAGGTACATCAGCATGCCCCATTTGTTGTCCTGTTTTGACTTTGGCAATAGAATCCACAACATCCATACCGTCAACAACTTCACCAAAGACACAATATCCATATCCTTGCATGTGCTCACCACTGTAGTTTAGAAACGCATTATCAGCAACGTTAATAAAAAATTGTGCCGTTGCAGAATGAGGATCCATGGTTCGTGCCATTGCAATAGAACCACGTTTATTTGCCTTGGCATTTTTTGCTTCATTCTTAATGGGCTCATTAGTAGACTTCTGCTTCATTTCTGAATCAAAACCACCACCTTGAATCATAAAACCGGCAATAACACGATGGAAAATTGTATTATTATAGAAACCACTGCGCACATAATTGAGAAAATTTTCTGCTGTAGCTGGCGTATTCTCTGTATCTAACTGTATATGAATATCACCTTTAGATGTGCTAATTACAACCATTTTATCTCCTGTTATTTTTTAGATTAATAGATGAATCCATATAAAAAGCATTGCTTTTTACAGGATAATATATTCGTTAATGACATAAACGAGCATAAGATCCCTTTTAGTTCGAACTCTCATTAATTATCAACTCACGCATTTTATCACAAACATCGTGCATTACATGAACATTATGAATACTTGCCAACGCGGTAAATAAATTTGTTTTTTGCTTTGCTAGCTGATGCAAATAAGAACGTGAATAATTTTGGCAGGTATAACAAGAACACTGTGCCATGATGGGTGACATATCATCAGCAAAACATGATTTCTTTATTTGAATACGTTCATTTTCATACTCACTGGCAAAACGCAACCAATTGCCTTCGCGAATTAACTCACCGCAATATAAAGATCCATGGCGTGCATTACGTGTTGGCGCAACACAATCAAACATATCAATTCCTTCGGCAACTACGTCCAAAAGATCTTGTGGGGACATGCCAACTCCCATGGTATAGCGCGGTTTATTTTCTGGTAAATAATCACGCACCCAACGAATGACTTCAACCGTAGTTTTCATATCAAAACCAATTGTTTCACCACCAATTGCAATCCCATCCGTATTCATTGAGGTAATAAAATCCGCACTTTCGCGACGTAAGTCTTTAAAAGTTCCTCCTTGAATAATTCCAAAAAGTGCTTGCTCGTAACCATATCGCGAATTGGGATGTTGTTGGTGGTAGTGCATAGATTGTTTTAACCAACGATGTGTGCGCTCCATGATGTGGCTGACTTCATCTTTAGTACAACTATCTGGCGTACATTGATCAAAAGCCATGATAATATCCGCACCAATGATCTTTTGGGTTTCCAAAGACATTTCCGGAGTCATATGGATCAGTCGCTGACTGCCAGGTAATTTAAAATGAGCTCCTTCCTCATCAATAGTGCAAATTTCTTCATTCTTGGAAAGGCTAAAAACCTGAAAACCACCGCTATCGGTTAACATTGGGCCGTGCCAACCCATGAAAGGATGCATTCCCCCTGCTTTTTCAATAACGTCCATGCCTGGGGCACACAACATATGATAAGTATTACCACCTAAGATAATTTGGCTGTGTGCATCTCGCAATTCGATGGGAGTCATATTATTTACACCCGCACGGGTACCAACAGGCATAAAAACAGGGGTAATAAACTCACCATGGGCGGTAGTAACCCGTGTCACTCGGGCTTGAGTGGCTGAGTGCTTATGCAACACATTGCAAGAAAAGGTTTTCATTTGCTTAAAATAATTCAAAAAAACCGATGATAGCTAAGTCAAACGCGGATTACCAGCATTAGCCATGTTAATCATGAATCAATCTATGATATCATGCGCAAAAACCGATGGAAGCACGGCCTTATTCATCCCCATTCTAAAAAGGATATGAAAAATATGCCCAGTTCAAATTCTAATTTATTCATGATCGATATAGAAGGCATAGAACTTTCAGCTATGGAACGGGAAATTATAAAGCATCCCCATGTAGGCTCCGTCATTCTTTTCACACGTAATTTTACAAGTCCTCAACAGTTAGAGCAGTTAATTCGCGAAATCCGTGACATCGACCCCAATATTTTTGTAGCAACCGATCACGAAGGTGGTTTTGTGCAACGCTTTTTACGCCAGGGGTTTCGTTCCTTACCTGCATCCCGCGTTTATGGCGATGTCTATGACCTAAACCCTGAAGTTGGTATCCAGCTTGCAAAACAATATGGCGAAGTTATGGCCAAAGACCTGTTGGCATGTGGCGTTGATGTAAGTCTCGCACCAGTCCTGGATTTACATGGTCAAAGTCGTGTTATTGCGCATTTGGACCGTGCTTTTCATCATGAGCCGGAGGCAATTATTGCTTTGGCAAGCGCTTTTATTGAGGGCATGCATGCAGCAGGTATGCCTGCTGTTGCCAAACATTTTCCCGGCCATGGTTCGGTCAGTGCTGATTCACACAGTACAATGCCCATTTCTTTTGCATCAATGGACGAATTAAAATCTAAAGATTTGAAGCCTTTTATCGAACTGATTAAAAGAGGATTGCTCAATGCCATCATGCCGGCACATATAACTTATAAAGAAATCGACGCAAACAAACCTGCTGGCTTTTCAACAATCTGGTTGCAAGAGGTATTACGCCATGAATTGAAGTTTGACGGTTTGATTTTAAGCGATTGCTTGAGTATGACCGGTGCCGATATCGGCAATTTGATGACGCGTACAGAAGAAGCACTTAAAGCAGGCTGTGATATGTTGATTGTCTGCCACCAACCACGCCAAGTATTACTCGAGTTATTACAAAAAATCACATTATCACAAACATCAGCCTCAGCCGCACGCATCACTCATTTTAAAAATCAGATGCTTCGTTTTGTACATCCAGAGCAAAATCAGCTCAAACCTTATTTATCAACAATAGCTCAAGAAAAAGATTCTGCTGTTGTGAGCAAAAATCAGCAGTTCAACACCTCAGAAACGATTTAAGTTGTTGTAGCCTGGGTGCAGTGTCGCGAAACCGGGTTTTTGTGTGGCATGTCCCGTTAAACCCATGTTTCGCGGCACTGCATCCAGGCTAAAAACTAGAAATTATCTTCGCGAAGCTTACTTAATCGCGTCTGCCAAAATAAGAGGCATCCCATTAGGGCCATGAATAAAAAATACATGGCACTCCATCCCGGCATCGAGATTCCGAATAAATGCCAATTGGCTTCAGCACAATCTCCAGTTCCTAAAAATAAAGCTTTGACTACAGTTTGCCACGGTAGGTAACGCATTAAAATATCTAAGCTTGGCATACACGCAGGAGCTTGCCCCGCAGGTAAGGACTGTAACCACAATTGACGTAAAGAAAAGTATAGTCCCGCACATGCAATGAGAATTTGCAAGAAACTAATAAGACGCGCCTTTTTTAAGGTTCGAAAACTTAATCCCATAACTGCCAATAATAAAAGAACGCAAACGCGTTGCATGATGCATAAAGGACAAGGGACAAGGCCATCAATATATTGAAAATAAAAAGAAGCAAATAATACCAACACGGTTAGTATGGCATTAAACGTTTGCATTTTTTTAAAAGTAACTTTTGTCATGATTTTGGCAACATATAGGATATCGCAGCACGAAGATCATCATCGCTGCATTTAATACACGTTCCTTTTGCAGGCATAGCATTCAATCCTTTTATTGAAGAGGCAAGTAAATCATCTAATGTTTTCCCGGCCAAGCGCGGTTTCCAATCTTGTTCATTTCTGAATTTTGGTGCTCCCGCAAGACCATCGCGATGGCAAACGATACAATATTGTTGGTACGTTTCTTCTCCGGGCTCTGTTTTTGTCGCTACATTATTAGTCATTTTATTATCGGCTTGGCCTTGTACCGAAACCTCCCCTACAGGTTGAATTCTTAATTGCATTTCCTGTTGTCGCAACTCACCACATGCATACAACGCAAATGAACAAAACCATAATATTAAAAACAGCAACCTCATGCCCATACACCTCATGATAATAATTTAGGATAATACCCAGAAGTAAGTTTTTTTTCCAGCGTGATTAAAAGCAAATAAGCGGAAAATCATTTTATTTCCTTGCAACAATCTTCAAACTATAATGGATCTTTAAAACAGCAATTGATGGGGACAAAACATGGTACAAGCAATTCCACCAGGATTTCATACTGTAACGCCAACCCTTACTTTTAAAAATTGTGCAAAAGCAATTGAGTTTTACCAAAAAGCATTTAATGCCAAACCGCTACATATTTTCCCATCGTTAAATGGAAAAGGTATTATGCACGCCCGCCTACAAATTGGTAACTCCACCCTGATGATGAGTGACGAAATGGATGGTGAAAATTGCGCTCAAAGCGCGGAAACCCTTGGTAAATCTCCAATTGGATTCTTTGTATATGTTTCTGATGCAGATTCTATGCTACAACAAGCAGTATCTGCTGGTGGACAAATTACTATGCCCATAGCAGACATGTTTTGGGGGGATCGTGCAGGACAAATTAAAGACCCCTTTGGTTACTCTTGGATGATTGCTACACATACCCAAGATTTTACTGATGAAGAAATCAGAAAAAACGCAGCAGATTTCTTTGCCTCTTTAGCAACAAAATAAGTGATAAGGATTCGAAATGTTAGACCGTACTGAACTCGAGCCTATTTTACTCATTGCTGATCCTAAAATTGTCGCCATCCCGGTAATTGATAATCAAGATCCAATGATTGATCTAATAAATTATTCAGAAATTAGCTATGGTCCTTCTCCTGAAATACCGAATAATACCGATTACACAAAAATGCGCAAAACAGTGTATGAAAAATTAAAGCAAGCCCAATCTTTATTGCCTGTAGGATTACGTTTTTGTTTGTATGAAAGTTATCGGAGTCTGACCCTGCAAAAGGCACTTTTTGATACACGTTATGAGAAAGTAAAAAATAAGCATCCCGAATGGTCATCGGAACAAATTTTCACGGAAACAACCCGTCTGGTTTCCCCAGTAATCAATCAAGATGGTTCACCCAATATTCCACCTCATTCAACGGGTGCGGCAATAGATGTTTATTTAATCAATGAGCAAGGAGAAACTATTGAAATGGGAATTCATCCTAAAGATTGGATGGAGGATATAGATGGCTCTCTTTCATTAACGGCGTCAGAAATTATTACCGAGGAAGCAAAAAAAAATCGAACACTCATGAGCAATGTCTTAGAGAGCGTTGGTTTTGTTAACTATCTAAATGAATACTGGCATTGGTCTTATGGCGATCGTTATTGGGCTTATTATAAACAACAGCCTTTTGCTCTGTATGATACTTACAAGTAGCCATCTCTTTGTAGCATGTATGCTTTATTAAAACAGAAGGCTGGGCCAAAGCCCATCCTACATAAAACGCAACAAAATACCATAGCTCCATTCGACAACTCTTCGAAAATTAGGTTATATTTCACCTGGCGTTATACGTTATGGATGTATCACTATAAGGAAATCATATGGCAAACATTAATGAAATTTACCCTCCAAATGTTTTAAGACGTAATTGGGGTTGGCTTTTAGGATTAGGAATAGTACTTGTTTTTCTAGGTTGCATCGGCTTGGGCATGGTCATTGGCTTAACTCTCGTCAGCATGTATTTTTTTGCGGCTTTATTAATAATCTCTGCAATCTCTCATTTTATTGACATTTTTAAACATAGAGACTGGCACGGCGTCTTCTGGCAAGCGCTCATTGCAATTTTATACCTGATTGGCGCCGCAGTTGTTTTGTATGATCCCTTTTTGGCATCCACTTTAATTACTGCACTCTTGGCTGTAGTTCTAATTATTATTGGCATCACGCGAATCATTTTAGCCTTATCTTTAAAAAAAGCTAAGGGATATGGCTGGCTCTTATTTGCAGGAATCATCTCCATAATTCTTGGCATATTAATCCTCATGCAATGGCCAATTAGTGGTTTATGGGTTATTGGAATGTTCATTGCAATTGATATGATTGTTAATGGCTGGTCTTACATTTTTATTGCGCTTTCGGTACGTGCATCGTTATAACGAACATAGTATGATACTGCATCCTTCCTAAATGCAGTATCATATGAGCTCGAGAACGCTACGTATCGCAACACGTCAAAGCCCATTAGCCTTATGGCAAGCCAATCATGTTCGTGACTTATTATTAAATAAATGGCCAAAGCTACAGATTGAATTATTACCGATGAGCACATCGGGCGATAAGTTCCTCAAGGATAAACTTCTGGCTATTGGTGGAAAAGGTTTATTTGTAAAAGAATTAGAAGAGGCATTGTTGGATAAGAGAGCAGATTTTGCGGTTCACTCTTCAAAAGATATGCCTGCAGAATTCCCTGAAGGCCTCGAACTCATTGCAATCTGCAAAAGAGATAATCCGCTTGATGTCTTTGTCAGTTACAAACACACCAATCTGCAAACGCTACCGGCTCAATCCATTGTTGGCACTTCAAGTCTTAGACGGCAATCGCAATTATTAGCGTACAGACCCGATTTAAGTATTAAATCCTTACGCGGAAATATCCATACTCGACTTGATAAGCTTAAATCAGGAGAATACCAAGCAATCATTCTCGCTGCAGCAGGTCTTGAGCGCATGGGGTTCACTGACATCATCACCGAACAATTATCAACACAAATCATGCTCCCGGCTTGTGGTCAAGGCGCTTTAGCAATCGAATGCAGAAGTGATGATTTAGAAATTCAGGATTTGCTTATCGAGCTCAACGATCCAATATCGTCTATTTGCGTGCATGCTGAGCGCAAGGTCAATGCACTCTTAGGTGGTAATTGTCATGTCCCTTTAGCAGTTTTTTGCTCACCAATAGCAAACAATCAACTGTCGCTACACGCAAAAATTTTAACCCTTGATGGCTTGCAAAGTATTCAGAACATGCAAACAGGCTCATTAGAACAAGCAACAAGCATGGCTGTAAATTGCGCTCAATCTTTGCTGGCACAAGGTGCTGCAAATCTTCTTGCATCAGTGCCAAAATGAGCAATTCACTTCATGGCTTACGCATTTTAAATACTCGCCCACGTGACCAAGCGAGTCAGCTAAGCCAAAGTATTCGTGACGCAGAAGGAAAAGTAATTGAACTTCCAACTTTAGAAATCGAAGCGACCAATACCAATTGGCTCAATTTATTGCCTGATTTAAAAACAGTTGACCATGCTATTTTTATTAGTGCTAATGCCGTTCGTTATTGTTTTAATCAATTAAACCAACAAAATATCGAATGGCCACCATCGATTCAAGTTATTGCAATTGGCCAAGGAAGTGCTGCAGCAATTCAAGAGTTCGGCATTCAAGTGAGTGCGATCCCCGTTGTACCTGACAGCGAACATTTATTGGCATTAGAAACGTTACAACAACCAGAAAAACAAAAGGTGCTACTATTTAAAGGAAAAGGCGGTAGACCTCTTATTGAGGAACAATTGATACAAAGAGAGGCTAATTTGGTCGTGCTCGAAGTGTATCAACGAGTTATTCCTCAAATTAGCAGGCAATTGATACAATCGATATGGCGCAATGATTTAGTGGACATTATACTGTTAACAAGTGAACAGTCTCTGCATAACCTTTTTAAACTGTTTGATAAAGAGGCTCATAATTGGCTACGTAATAAAAAATGGCTCATAATAAGCGAGCGACTGGCCCAAGTAGCCTCATCATTGGGCATAAGAAATATTAAGATATGCCACCCTAGCCGGGTGATGGATACATTGTTTGACTACGTAAACAAGGATTAACTTATGGCAAACGGTAACGAAGAACAAGTACAAAAAACAAAAAAAGTAGCTCATCCCACGCAAGTTGAGAAAACAAAACCCCAAAATAATCCTACTGCTTCTAAAAATAAATGCCTGGTCACTGCATTAGCTTTTATTATTGCCTTAGGTGCTCTAGGGGTGGCAGCCTATACCCTCTCTCTAAATAAACAATTGCGTGCACAATTAAACCAAGCACAAACTAATTTCTCTACGCAACTACAACAACTCGAACAAAAACAAGAGCAAGCTGAAGAACAAATCAGTGCAAAAACCAATAATGCTCAAGAAATACAAACACAATTACAAAGTAAATTTGAGCAACTGAACAAGCAATTACAAAATGCAATGAACCAAAAGTTCTATCAAAATCAAGATTGGCTTCTTCTCAAAGCACGTTACTATCTTGAGTTGGCACAAATCAATGCGCATTGGAGTAATGACATTGATTCAACAATAGCCCTGTTGCAACAAGCAGATCAGCTCTTAAAACAGTTAAACGATCCTAAAATTTTTGATATACGACAAGCAATAGCTAAAGATGTAGCACAAATGCAAGCTTTACCATCAGTAGATGTTGCAGGTTTGTTAAGCCAATTGGATGCCGCTCAAAACAGTGTTAATAATTTAAGCATTCCTTTACCTATAAGCGAGAGCCTACCGACAACAGAGCATGTAACGACGCCAGCTAATAATTCTTCTTGGCGCTCCCGTTTACAAAATAGTATGAATGTATTAGAAAAACTTGTGGTCATTCGCCGTCATGATCAAGAAATAAAACCGCTCATGTCTCCCATATTTGAAGCCATACTCAAAGAAAAGCTCCATCTAAATCTCCAAGAAGCGCAATGGGCCGTTCTAAACAACAATCCCTCTGTTTATCAAATGCTTCTGAAGCAAGCGATAAATAATCTGCAAATGAATTTTAATAAAAACTCACCAGATACAACCGCTTTAATCAAAAAACTCACTGAGTTACAACAAATGAATGTAACTCAAAAAAGGCCAGCGCTAGGTTCCGCTCTCCCCATGCTCAATGAATTGATTGACGCAAAGAAAACTCCAGAAAATCAATCCTTAAATAGCGAACATGGCGAACAAGGAGGAAATCAATAATGCTCCGTCTTCTTATTGCTTTTCTGATTTTACTGGGTGCTGTCGCGTTAGGAATTCAGCTAAATAAAGATCCAGGCTATGTATTAATTGCGATCAACCACTGGACTATTGAAACTACGGCTTGGGTCGCTGTCTTTAGCATTATTATTTTGTTCATTATCGTGTATTTTATTCTGCGTTTATTCCAGAAAATTTCTCGAACCCCTCGCGCATTAACTAAATGGCACTCCAAGCGACTGTCTCAAAAAGCCCAAGCAATTACTCGTAAAGGACTCATTGAATACAGCGAAGGATATTGGCTAAAAGCAAAAAATCACCTGATTAAGGCTTTACCCAATACCGATACGCCATTACTTAATTATTTAACAGCAGCTCGAGCGGCCCAAAAAATGGGCGACAACCAATTACGTGATGATTATTTGCGTGAAGCGCAACAATCAATGCCTGAGGCTAAAATTGCTGTTGAATTGACACAAGCAGAATTACAACTCGCAAATCATCAATGGGAACAGGCTCTAGCAACCTTAAAACATTTACATGATATAGCACCACGCCATCCTTATGTTTTAAAACTCATCATGCAACTGTATCAAGAAGTCAAAGACTGGCCTCAACTCATTGCTATTTTGCCTGACTTAAAAAAATATCAGGTAGTTGACTCCCAAGAATTCGAATTATTGCAACGCAATGCTTATTTACAAAGGCTTAGTGATCTTATAAAGCAAAATCAACCATCGGCGGTAACTGCTTTTTTTCATGCACTACCAAAAACATTAATTGATGCCCCCAATATGATAGCTGAGTATGCTCGATTTTTATTAAAGAAGGCAGACTACGCTACCGCCAATGATTTATTGCGACGCTCATTGCGCAAAGAATTTAACCCGCAATTGATTAGGCTTTATAGCTTATTACCTGCAGATGAAAAACAACTCGCTTTTGCCGAAGGATTGCTGAAAAAAAACGCGCATTCCGCAGCGCTTTATTTGTGTTTGGGCCAAGTATGCATGCAACTTAAATTGTGGGGAAAAGCCAAATATTATCTCGAAAAATCAAACGAGATTGAACCTTCTGCCTTAGCCTATGAAACACAGGGACAATTGCATGAACAGCTCGGTGAAGGTGCACTTGCTTGTATCAGCTATAAACAGGGTTTGGAGTTAATTACAAAAGAAACCTCTGTTGAGATGTAGGCTGGGCTGTTAAGCCCAGAGTTATTGAATTAATTCGTACGCGCCATCATCAACTTCATTGTAAGTCCATTAACGGGAAGTAACTTGTTAAGCAAGAAATGCTTTGGAAGTTAAATGCTGGGCTTAACAGCCCAGCCGACAAAGTGCAGAGACGTCATTCCGAATATCATCGTGAGATTCTTTGTGGTAAGCCTTTCAGGATGGTGGTAATTTTTTATCTATAAAAACTTTGGATGATGGCATGCATCATTACAATTTATCTCGGTCTTTTCTACCTGGATAGTCACATGTTGAATATTAAATTCATGACGTAACTGCTCAACCCATTCTATCCGTAATGCATCAGAAAGTTCTTCATCAGGCATATATAAATGCACTGACATGGCATTCTCTTGAGTACTGAGTGCCCAAATATGTAAATCATGGAACCCTTTTACCCCTGATTTCGCAAGTAAAAAGTCGCTCACGGCAGTCCAGGAAATACTTGCTGGGACCCCATCCATAATCAGCCTGAAACTTCCCGCAAATAAAGACCACGTTCCTTTTAGAATAATTAATGCAATTAACAAACCAACTACTGGATCTATCCAAAGCCAGCCAGTCCAATACAATAACCCAGCAGATACGACCACGCCAACAGAAACCAATGCATCATAAAATAGATGTAAATAAGCACCGCGGATATTCAAATCATCAGAACCACGAGCAAACAATAATGCGGTAGCAAAGTTAATTACTATGCCCACGCCGGCAACAATCATTACAGACACCGCTTGAACTTCTGAGGGCGAAAATAATTTATATACGGCGTCTGTAGCAATAATTCCACACGTAAAGACTAATAAAATCCCATTTGCCAATGCAGAGAGAATGGATATTTTTTTTAACCCATAGGTCGCTTTCATCGTAGGCGCACGCTTCATCAGCACTGTAGCCATCCAGGCTAAAATTAAACCCAAAACATCGCCTAGATTATGAAATGCATCCGCCAATAAACTGGTTGAATTAGAAAGATAGGAAAAAACAATCTGTAAAACCACAAAAAGGCCATTAGCAACTATGGAAATGATAAATGCTTTCCCATAAGTAGCAGCAACATTTTGTCCGTGATGGTGATGATGTGAGCCATCATGTGAGTGCATACTCATAAGACTCCTTCGTCTTTTTGTTCTTCAACGTAATAATTAATTCCGATTTTAATGCGATTACGTTCTTTTTGTTTACGCCAAGCATTTGTATCACGCAAAGAATAAACACAGCCACAATATTCTTGCTTATAAAATTCTTCACGCTTTGCAATTTCATACATGCGCTCAGAACCACCATTTTTACGCCAATTATAAGTCCAGTATTCAATGTCTGGGTACTTATTTGCAGCGCGAATCCCACAATCATTAATTTGATTCATGTCTTTCCAACGAGAGATTCCCAAAGAACTGCTAATCACCGGGAAACCATGTTCGTGTGCATATAAAGCAGTTCGTTCAAAACGCATATCAAAACACATGGTGCACCGTTTACCACGCTCTGGCTCCCATTCCAGTCCTTTGGCTCGGGCAAACCAGTTATCTTTATCATAATCTGCATCAATGAAAGGGATATTGTGTTTTTGCGCAAAATTAATGTTTTCGTTTTTTCTGATTTCATACTCTTGAACAGGATGAATGTTCGGATTATAAAAAAAGATAGTAAAATTAATTTCTGAACTGATAAGCGCTTCCATAACTTCACCAGAGCAGGGGGCACAACATGAATGCAGCAATAACTTATCTGCACCATTGGGTAATTCCAATCGCTCTCTTTCTATCATTTTGTTACATCCGGCAAATTTATAAAATGGTGACGATAATATACTAATTCTGCAATGGAATCTTTAATGTCATCTAATGCTAAGTGTTTGGATTCTTTAACCACTCCATTCAACAATTCAGGACGCCAGCGAATGGCGAGCTCTTTCAGAGTACTCACATCTAAATTTCGATAGTGAAAAAAGGCCGCCAGTGCTGGCATGTATTTGTATAAAAATCGTCGATCTTGGCATACGCTATTACCACACATTGGTGATTTACCCTTATCCAGGTACTGTTTTAAAAAATCGATGGTCGATTGCTCTGCTTGCGTCTCGCTAGTTTGGCTTTCCAAAACTCGTTTGACTAAACCAGATTGCCCATGTTGTCTGGTATTCCAAGAATCCATACCATCCAACAAGGCTTTAGGTTGAGAAATAGCAAAAACTGGCCCTTCAGCAATTATATTCAAATGGGGATCAGTCACAACTGTAGCAAGTTCGATGATTCTGTCTTTTTCAGGCTCCAGTCCTGTCATTTCTAAATCTATCCAAATCAAATTTTGATTATTTTTCATTTGTTTTCCAGGAATTTAATATCAGTTCAACACATGCCACTCGTCTTTGATGTAATGCATGTTTAATTGCTTCACCCTTATAACCTTCCGTAATAAGGGCTTGACTGTTCACTTTAGCACATTCAGCAAGCAAATAACCCCATAATTTACTTTGGCGATAATCAATCTCTCGGCCACAACCTTCTGCATCGGATTGACAAGCAATTAACATATTATAGAAGAGATTTGGGCGGCGAAATGCATCACTTCGTTCTAAAAGTTTCACAATACTACTGGCTTGTAACTCAAATAAGCGATGAATATTCAAATGAAATCGTGAGGTCATCGTTGCAAGAGCACGATAATCATTGGGAATGCGTAAACGCGAACATAACGCTTCAATAATGGCCACACCACGTTCTTCATGACCATGATGACTTGGCCAATTATGCATCGGTGATAAAGCCTTACCCAAATCATGAACCAATGCGGCAAAACGGATCACTGGATCGTTTGTTAAGCCTACTGCCGCTTGCAAGACCAGCAAAGTATGCACACCACTATCGACTTCATGATGATATCGATAGGGGTTTGGAATACCAAATAATGCTTCAATCTCAGGTAAGATAATGCGCAATGCATCACAGGAGCGTAAGGTCATAATAAATTGCTCTGGATTTTTTTCCGCCAGACTTTTTTGCCATTCTTGCCAGACTCGTTCAGCAACCAAATGAGTCAATTCCCCCTGTTGCACCATGGTATACATCAATGAGCGAGTTTCATCTGCCAATTTAAAGCCTAAATGATGAAAACGCGCTGCAAAACGAGCAACACGCAGCACACGTACTGGATCCTCTACAAAAGCAGGCGATACATGCCGCAGTATCTTAGCGTCTAAATCCTGCCGCCCCTGATAAGGATCAATAAGATGTCCATGCTCATCCATCGCCATTGCATTAATCGTTAAATCACGACGTGCTAAATCATCTTCTAAAGTTACTGTTTTACTAAAATCACAAGAAAAACCATAATACCCTGGAGCAGATTTTCTTTCAGTTCGTGCTAAAGCATATTCTTCAGCTGTCTGTGGGTGCAAAAAAACAGGAAAATCACGTCCAACCTGTCTGAATCCTTTCGCTAATAAATCATCAGGACGAGAACCAACAACAACCCAGTCTCGCTCTTTTACCGGGAGTTTCAATAATTGATCACGAACAGCACCACCAACCAAGTAGACTTTCATTAAATTTAATTTACCTTCATACTGTATGATTATTTAACTCTACTTTGCTCGCATCGAGCCAAGAACATTTTTAATGATTATATTATAGATCTGAACTATGAGTAAAAGACGTATTAGTAAACAACAATCAGCTCGCATTGAAAAAATCCAAAACAATTATCATGAACATAAAAAAAGTCATGATGATCTAGTGGATGGTTTAGTGATTACTCGCTTTAGCAGGCATGTTGAAATTGAAGACCCGCACGGTAAGCATGTACGCTGCTCTATTAGACCAAACCTGGAAACATTGGTTGCTGGCGATCGCGTAATTTGGCAAGCAGAGGGGAAAAATCAAGGTGTAGTGGTTAGCCTGTACCCCCGAAGCAGCGTCTTAGCAAAACCGACTAGTGCCGGGACGATAAAACCTGTTGCTGCAAATATTACGCAACTGATTATCGTGATTGCACCCAAACCGGAAATTTCCTGGCCACTTCTTGATAGCTATTTGGTAATGGCAGAAACACTACACTTAAATGCAGTAATACTATTAAACAAAACGGATTTACCTTGTGAAGCTCTAAAAGAACAATTACTTCTAGATTATGGAAGTCTTCATTATCCTATTCTACAAACAAATAAAAACCTTCCTGAGGGCCTGCAACAACTGACACACATATTAAATCATCAAATCAGCGTCTTTGTAGGACAATCAGGAGTGGGGAAATCATCGCTTATTTCCAATATTTTGCCCCATGAGCAAAATATTACAATCAATGCAATTTCGGAACTATCAGAATTAGGTAGACATACTACCAGTAACTCACGCTATTACCATTTGCCCACTGGTGGCGCATTAATCGATTCCCCAGGAGTAAGGGAATTTAGTTTATGGCATATAGACTCGGCAGAAATCGCGCGTGGCTACACTGAATTTAGCCCTTTTCTGACACAATGTAAATTTCGTAATTGTACACATAAAGATACCCCTCATTGCGCCATTATCAAAGCAAAGGATGAGGGTTTAATTTCAGAAAGACGATATGAAAATTTTATTAAACTTTGTGCACAATATACAAAATAAAGTATATTTTGCGATTAAAATAATCAAATAAACGTCACCTCTGTATGTGTTAGGTAAGTCGTTGAGGGAAAAGGCTAGTATAGGCTGGACAGTTAAGCCCAGCCTATACATAACTCATGTCATCCCACGTTGTATTCACGATAATGCAATCATGTCTACGCACCGGATCACAGAACATCAAAAACACTTGCATAGATAGTCAAAAATGCAAACATGCCCTAGCTATATTGACCAATATAATCGAGTACAACTCTCCCAGAGCCTTTAGCATGTTCTTTTTGGGCAACACTTAAAATAGGTTTGCTTAATGTCAGCAAGTAATTGTTTACTTCCTCTTTAAGTTTAGGCTCGATATGAAGTGTAGCTAATTGATTTTTATACTCAATTATCATTGCTTCAACATCTTTTGCGCCTTCAGGAAAATTAAATAATTTTGTCGCATCTAATTTAGAACTTTGCGGGAAAAAAGCTAACGAAGTCTTTTCAGGAGGCAGGCATAACTTAGATACCTGTTTATTAATATGTTTCGTACACTTATTAAGAAATTCTGATTTTGCGATTTGCGGATCACATATCTTAATTAATCTTAATAAATTGGTGCGATGGCTGTCACTTAACTCATCTAAAAACTCTGTAAACAAAATATTGACACGCAATTGCTTCATGAGATCATTTTGGTTTTGAGCATACGTTTGAATTATGGCATCTAAAAGGTAATTAATACGTGTTTTCACGGATGAATTATTTGTATTAAACAGAAGTAATGCATTAAATAATAATTCAGGTTCAAACCAATAAACACCAAGCTCATCTAACTTACAATTATGAACTCGTTCCAACCATTTATTCGTTGTCTCAGAACGTGTAAACCAGGTGTACCAACCATTATCCTCTCTTGCTGGGATGATAATATCTCTAATAATTTTTTCGTAAGCACTTTCTAAGGCTTGCGGTTTATTTGCCGCGATTAATGGCAACAAAATAGTAAAAATTCCATAGGCTTCAGGAAATGCAGTATTTCTTTGGTCCCATAAACTACTGTGCGTTTGAGGAGCAAAGCAAGAAGAAAGTTCAAACCGAGTAGTAAGCAATGACACCAGTAACTTACAACAATTAACAAAGGCATCCGTCTGTGCAAATGGAGGAGCTGTTTTTTCAATTTCATCAGATAACTTTTGATAGACAAGAGCTAATTCTTTGCTTGTAGCTCTTAAATCAGGATTGATTTCAAATAACCATTTACCTAACGTCCGAACTTCATAATCTAGTTCCGCATAATTATTTGCAGTATGCAAATTAATGAACAGATCAAGTAAGTATTTTTCATCTTTTTTATACTTTATTTTTGTTCCATATAAAAAATTTACATCCGTTAAATCGTAGCCATATAAGCGGTTAAAAAAGTTTTTCACATCATTTTTAAAAAAAGAAAAATCGATATTATTGGCTCTCAAATAATAGTAGCGTTCAATTAACTCGAGTAAATGAGGTAATAGGGCTATAGGCATGCGTCCTTGAGCACGTAGATTAACAAAAACTTTTTTGCACATAAGATCCCAAAAGTTTTTGAATCGTTCATCACCAACAGTTACTTCTCGTGTGGTCACTTTACATAATTTTAGACGAGCTAATTCATCTATTGTAACAGCAGCTAATTTTCTATCCGCTCTATAAGTTGATAAAGTAAAATTTCGTCTTTCTAAATGCTCACAAAAGCTCAGTTTTCGATATAAAGTCTTACCCCCGTGGCCTAAATAGAAATTAAAAAGATTTGCCGTTTCATCAAGCGATGAAAAATCATTTAGGTCCTTATCATTTTTTAATGTCGGAATTAATATTTTTAAATAATTTATCTGAGCTAATGGAGCAAGTTCTTTCGCTAAACATATCCATGCCTGATTCGACGCTGAGGGATTACGAGTATAATCATCGTCTTTATCGACTATTGCTTCCCATCGATTTTTATAGCACGTAAGAAGAAAATGAACATCTGCGTTAGTTAATTTTTCACGTGCTCTTTTAGAAAATCGCTCTGAAAGACATTCAGATAGCACCTTATCACACTGAACTGGTGTGCCTTCCTTTTCAAGCGTACTGATTAAATCCAAAATTCGTTGGACTAACATAAGCTACGACCTATCCTAAATAAAAATAACTTAAACTAAAGTCTAATAAAAATCAATTATAAGACCCCATGACAAAAAAATACGCGAACAGTAAAGATAAAATATAAACAAAAAGTTAGAAATTCACATTAATTCAAGAGAATAGGGGGAAAATAAGCTTAACGTTCTAAGTCAAGCATACTCTGTTATTGACGTTTGTTCAAAGAAAAAAAAAGCGGCAAAAAAGCCGCTTTTTAAAAATAAAACCCTGGCGATGACCTACTTTCACATGAGGAAACCTCACACTATCATTGGCGCGGGTTCGT
>NZ_MKTO01000048.1:0-33877 GCF_001897665.1 Legionella sp. 39-23
TCTGTTGTTCTAGATAAGGAATAACAATAGCCCCATATTCTCGTTGGTGCGCTTCAGCATAGGCAAATACCGAGGCAAAGCCTAATAAGTGCTGGAGTACATCAACCTGATTGTTGTTTACAGCCCATCTAAAAGCCCAAAAATCAGCAGCGCCAATCATTGCTTGGACTTTAGCTGGCGCTTTTGACTGCAAATAACGAAGTACCTCTAGATGCCCATGTGTTGCTGCCATTCTAAAAGCCCAAAAATCATCAGCAGCAATCATCGCTTGTACTTTATCTGGAGCCTTTGATTCCAAATAACAAACTACTTCGAGATGACCATTTGCTGCTGCCCCTTTAAAAGGCCAAAAATTACCAACCGCAATCATTGCTTGTACTTTCTCAGGCGACACTTTGGACTCCAAATAAGTGAGCATGCCAAGACAGCCAGAGTAAGCCGCCAAGTCAAAAAGAGCTCTTGCCTGTTGCTCAATAACTTCTGCATAACCTGGCAGGACTAGCACATACGCTAAATTATCCTGGCGGTTAAGCATGATGCTCACCTCAAGATATGCCATGGGCGATAAGCCTATCTGTTGTGCCAGTGCCACTAATTGCTCTTGATTAAGATTGGGATGACTGTACACCACAGCAAGCCATAAACATTGTCGCTCTCTCTCTGCCTCAGGCATGACAAAATCACGTAAACAAGCAAATAATTGCGCGTTTGTATGGGTTTGCATCACCGGAATGAAACCATCCAACAACTCATTCTTAAATACCTTATAATCATTCATTAGCAATTTAGGAATTAATCGAGCTTGAGGATGAGCTAGGCGTTGTGCCTCAGTCAGAATGCGCATGATAAAGGATCAAATAATTTCAATTAGAGCGAATTGTGAACAAATATTGATTATGGAACAAGAAGAGCAGGCCTAAGACAAGAATTTAATAAGACTTACCTGATCAGCTAGCCAACTGATTTTAAAAGAATTTTTTCGGAGATAATGGCAAAAAAAACATAAATACGGCCGTATTTATGGAGCGGTCCGGATCCGTCCCTACCTCACAATAATAAATGCTTGAGTTTGAAATGAGGCTGAGTTACTGAGTTAAATTTGTCTCATGCCCTCATGTTTCACTTGATTTTTGTTTTAATGACTTCTCATACTTCGTCATCCAAACCAACAATTCATTTAATGGCATTGGTTGCGCAAAATAATATCCCTGAGCAATAGCACAGCCCCATTTTTTTAATAGTTCAAGTTGCTCAACATTCTCAACACCTTCGGCAATCGACTTCATGCCTAAGCCATGTGATAATTGTATTGTTGTCAGCGCAATAGTCGCGTCATCAGTTTTTTTTTCTAGCTCGCTAATGAACGTTCGATCTATTTTTAGAAAAGACAAGGGCAGTTTTTTTAATAGATGGACTGATGAATATCCTGTACCAAAATTATCCAAAACAAAGCGAATTCCAAAATTACTGATGACCATCATATTGCTTATTATTTTGTCAGGATCTTTTATAAAATAAGCTTCTTTAATCTCAAAATAGATTTTTTTCGGATTGATCTGATATTGGTTCAGCAAATCCTTAACAAGGGTGGTAAATGAAGTACTTTCAAGTTGTTTTATTGAGATATTAATAGCTAAATGAAGGTTGGGTCTATTTTTACTAATTTCCTGATACTCATTAAATGATAGCTGCAATATAAGTTGTCCAAGTTCATATATGATTCCCCTATCCTCTGCTATTAATAAAGATTCTACCAGAGGTAAACTTTTCAGCATTTCATCTTCCCATCTTAATAATGCTTCAACTCCTACAATTTTGCGGCTGACTGTATGTACCATAGGCTGATAGAACACGTGATATCTTTTTTCTCTAATTGCCTGAAGCAAGGCTAATTCAATTTGATTATATTTTAGTGCTCTCTCATTAGCATACTCGCTATAAAAAGAAAATGTCGATTTACCCAATTCTTTAGCCTGGTACATGGCAATATCAGCGTTCTTAAACAATGTTTCAGGATCTTTGCCATTTTTAGGGTAAATTGAGATCCCTATGCTTAAAGAGGCCTTCATATACTGATTATCGATTAAAATTGGTTTATCAAAAGTCATTAAAATCCGTTTGAGAATTTTTATCAAATCATGGGTTTGATATGCTTCTTCGAAAATAAGGCCGAATTCATCGCCACCAATTCGGGCAAAATAATCAGTATCACGTAACTGAGCTCTGATTAACCCAGATAAGATTGATAAAAATTTATCTCCAGAAACATGGCCAAACGTATCATTGATGAATTTAAAATTATCCACATCAATAAAACATATGGCAAATTGCTTTTTATTTCTCTGCGCACGTGCGATAGCATGCTCAAGAAAATCAAAAAAACTCAATCGATTAGGTAATTTAGTTAAGGGATCAGTATGAGCCATTTTGGCCAGCTTAATACCGTTTTCTAATCGTTCAGAAATATCACTAAAAATAATAGCTGCACCTTTAACTGTTTTTTTGATAATTATAGGGATGCAGGTATACTCAACCCAAAAATAACTATGATCTTTCCTCCAAAATACAGACTCATTAGTTTTTATTACCATTTTTTCACTGATCGCCTTATAAACAGATAAACTTTCCAGTGGCGGTGATATTTCATTTAGTGCTTTTTCAAACAAAATTTTATAAATAGGCTCTTCTTTTAATTCATCATTTGAATAGCCCAATAAATTTTCAGCAACGGTATTAATAAAGGAGATATTATAGTTCGCATCAATCCATAAAATTCCTTCTCCAGTAGCATTTAACAAGAGTTTGGTTTTGGCTTTTTCAGTTTGTAGCTGCAAGGATCTGGCATTTGCAAGAGATTCAATTAAATAACGCTGTCCATAAAGTATGAATAAAATAATATTCATTAATACACAAAATAATAAAGTTGTAGTCAACGACAGCCATAGCTGCCAGGAATATTCATAATTGATAAAATAAAGAGATGAAATAGCCTGAATATTCCATAGTTCTCCTAAAAACGAATGGCTTAGTGAAATATGAATCAATCTGTTTGTATTTAAATATTCTGTATTTTCGTATATCTTATAGACTGCGTTAGGTGTTGAGTGATTAGATTCTTGTTGAATAGTCAGATTTGAGTAATTCACAAAATTATCAAATGTATCTTTAAAAAGGTCTAATAAGTTGATTTGTAACACTAATAATCCAGCAAGCTCTCCTTTCATATAAATAGCTGAAGCAATAAAAACCTTAGTTATTTCACCCTTTTTCGTTAAGACCATCGAAAAAAAGGGAGATTTGTCTTGAATACGCTGCTTAATGATTTTACTTAAATTGGGATTTGACAATAAGTCATAACCTATTGGGAGCGTATCCTCACTCTTTGATAAAGAAAAAAGTACTGGGTAATATTCTGACTTGTTCTTTTCGGGATAATATTGCCCTGTACTTTTATCAGTAATTTTTATCTGATGTATTTTATTAAAATCATTACGGTTTGTGACTTTAGGCACCCATTGAACTGATTGAATTATTGAGTTTCTCTGTAACAAATTGCCGCCAAGATATTGAAAGTCTGCGTTAGTAATTGAAGGTTTTAAAGCAAGAAAAAATGCCAACTCCCTTCCCATTTCAGTTGTTAAATTAAGCTTGTCAGTCAATTGATGAAGTTTGTATTTAGTGGTTTCCATAAATTCGGATTGCACTCGTTTTATCTCAGACTGACGATAAAAAAAATACGCAAAAACAATAGTTATAAAAACGATGCACAGTGGAATCAGGATAGGAGTTATCCGACTTCTCCATAATTTTGCAGGTTGAGCAAAAACGATCAAAAAAACTGGCGTAAAAATTAGCGCACTAATACTGTCTCCTACCCACCAGGTAACCCAGCTCGTGAGTAAATTTTGCGAAGGTAGAATAGCAATAAAATATAATCCAATATTACCAATAGTTGCAGCAACCACACAAGAAACAGGGCCAGTAAGTAGTGCAAAGATGAGTATATCTTTAGGCAACTGCAAGGGATTTTTTAATTGAATAAAAAATTTGACAAGCCACCACCCCAATATCACCTGAAGTACCGTTCCGACTCCGACAATGAGTCCAGCGACTATTGCTAACTGATTTAGCGCGTTAGTAACATTAATGAAAGTTATATAGATATTGAGGATAAAGGAACCAATGAATACACCAGGTATAGTTTTCAAGCCCCAAACGAGTACAAATCCTAGCGCAATCCCATAGGGAGGCCAAATCGCAGTAGCATAGCCAGGAGGAACGGCAATCATCAATCCAATGTATCCTGTTATGATATAAATAAGGCAAACTGCCAGATTATACTGGACTGCATTTTTCAAAGCGTTCTCTCCATTAACTTTTTAGAAAAATTCCTATAGAAAGACCTGTTTTATCTTTGAAGTTATGTCATTTACAAATCACACTATATTCTTTTAGTGTAGGTTAATTTAGTTTAGCAAGCTCAAAACAGGCACAATAATTTTGATAAAATAGTCCAACATCTGGTAATTGGTATTGTAATAATGATCGTTTTTTACGAGATGGAACTCTTAATACACTTTTGCATTATAAAGTTTCATGCATTTGTGGTCTAATAATTAAATTCTGGTGCATCTGGCACTGGCTTCAAACCATCTACATCCTTTGAAAGTGCAGTGATCAAAACCGTACTTGATATTTTTGCTGTATTACACAATTCTCGAAATGTATCTTCATTTAATTCAGTAGAATCTAGTAAACACTGATCGAGTAATTTTCTTACATTTCTCAACTCTTCCGAGTTCGCTTTGGTTGAATTGCCACCATCGAATAGACTGTGTTTGCTAAGGAGCGTACTGCGCAAATTCATTTCAATGTAACTTTTTAGAGTAAACAAAACAGAACACATCTTGTTAGATATATGGGGAGTATCACCTAAAACAGTGACACCTTCGCGAAGAAGTAACTTCACAATATCAAGATGACCGTATACTGCCGCCATATGAACAGCACTGGTGCGCTTGTTCATGTCAACACCATGATCTAGTAACATTTTTACTAGTGTTTTGTGCCCAGTCCTTGCAGCAAACGAAAGAGAATAACAGCTCTGATCATCGATCTGAGCACCCTTTTCTTGCAAAAACTTCATCATCTCCGGTTGATTGTATTTAGCCGCGATAAAAAGCAGCGGATAGCGTGTGCTTGATGGGTAGTAGCTCGAATCTGAGCTAACGTCCACTACAGTAGAATTAACATCAAGTCCAACCATCTCCATCATAACTTGTACCACACCGACGTGGCCGTTCTGCAAAGCAAATAAAACGGGAGTATAACCATCCGACAGTGCTTGCGATCGGGATCGCGTAGCATGTGGTGCATCTTGTTGATATATACTTGCCCCTGCCTTAATGAGTACTCTCACAATGTCCTCATAGCCAAGTATTGCCGCGCAATGTAATGGCATAAGGCATTGCATTCCATAAGAGAATGGCTCATTAACCGAATGGAATCTTACAAGTGCCTGCAACTTATCATGCTGCCGAAAAATGATCGCTCTTTGAGTCGGCGTAATGAGATGTGGATAATTTTCAAACTGGCTTTCCATAAAGTCAAAAATAGGTTGAGCAGCTTGGCCATGCTGATGCAATACATGAAATAAATTTACCCCATGCCTGTTCTTTGTATTAATTAGGGTGAAAATAGTTTTCCATCCCTTGTCCATCGTAGCTCGACTAAAAATTTCTTGTATTTTTTTCAAATCACACAAGTGTGCATAGAAAAATAATTCTCTTATAGGCAGGGGAAGTTGCTTATCTAGCACGTTCGCAAGAACCTGATGATGCCAATGAGCATCAGGAGAACTAAGCATGCGTTCATGTTCTTCTTGAGGAAGATGTTTCGCATGCACACCCCTCCAATAATCCTCTGCTTTAGCTAATTCAATAAAATTGTGATTCAGAGAAAAATACAACACAACTGCTTCAGGAGGTAGTTCATCAAAAATATGAACCAAAACCTCAAAGGGAAGAGATTCTAATGAAAACGGCTCTATATCCGGCATCTGGCTTGCAGCAGCACTTGCTGCATCTCTTTTTGATTGAGACATACCTTGTCCTAGGCTTGTTTACATTCACTGCCATTGTATAATTATAGTACACCCATCCTTGATGGGGACAGACCAGAATGGACCTCTGAAAAAAAGAAGCAGATTATGATTAATTGTTACAATAAAAGACTGATTGACCACTTGAGGATTAGATTTTTCTGATATCCTGCACAGCTAGAACCATGATTTTAAAATAAGCGCTGATTTAACGCTTTACTCATTTAAGAATAGATGAAATTGTTGTTGAAATCCCATCATCAAGCAAGCGCTCACCTTTTGTAGCGAACGGGCCTCCTTCCATGGACGACAGCTCATTCTTAAAATGTGAATTAAGGGTAGGATTAAAACCACCTTCCGATTTGGCAATAACCATCGTTGCAACGCCATTACCTATTAGGTTAGTTAAAGAACGAGCCTCCGAAATAAATCGATCTATCCCAAATAATATGACTAATCCTTCCACAGGAATAACATGCATACTGGTCACAACTGTAGCCAACGCTATAAAGCCACCGCCGGTTACATTTGCAGCTCCTTTAGTAATTAGCATGATCATAACAACCATCATAATTTGTTGTTGAAAATCAAAATGAATATGGAAGATCTGAGCAAGGAACATGATCGCCATTGTAAGATAAATACTCATTCCATCAAGATTAAACGCATAGCCTGCCGGCAAAACAAATCCCGCAATGGATTTGTTACATCCAATTTTTTCAAGCTTATTAATCATTCTTGGCAAAACAGCCTCAGTTGATGCTGTACCTAACACAATAAGGAGTTCTTCTTTTATATGTTTTAAAAAACTCCAAAGGTTAAATTTAAATAATTTAGCAATCAAGCCTAAAATTATGAATATAAAAAATATGCAAGTAAGATAAAAGCACGCCAATAATTTACTCAGCATAACCAAAAGGTGCGTTCCATGCGCCCCGATGGTATACGAAATGGCACCGAAAGCACCAATGGGGGCCGCTTTCATAATCAGTGCAACGATAGAAAATAAAATCTCAGATAATTGCTCTATGAGATTGATAACTGGTTGCGCCTTGTCTTTGACCCGTAATAAACCAAATCCCAAAAGAGTAGAAACAAATAAAATTTGTAGTGTATTGCCTTGAGTAAAAGCACTAATCAATGTATCTGGAATAATACTCAATATAAAATCGGTCGAACTAAATTTAGTAGTATGAGCTGGAATAACAGGAATATTGGTGCTATCTAATGAATGAATATCAACATTTAAACCAGCCCCTGGCTGAAAATAATTTGCAACAGCAAGCCCTAAAAACATTGCGATTGTCGTTGCTACTTCAAAATAGATTAATGCCTTTATACCAATTCGGCCTGCTTCTCTTATATTTTTTAAGTTTAGAATGCCCGTAACAACAGTAGAAAAAATAATTAACGGTACTACAGCACGAATTAATTTGATAAACCCATCACCTAACGGTTTCATTTTTGTAGCGACATCAGGATAAAAATATCCCAATACAATGCCAATGATAATAGCAAACAGTATTTGAACATAGGGTTGCTTATAAAACTTAAATATTCTCATATCCAATTAGTTAGTGCGTTTGAGTCAAGATATTTGTTTAGCCCCCTTATGATCAGACACAACAAATGTCATCAAAAATAATGAGATTTCTTTTAGATCAAGAGGGAGATCTATTATACACTTTAAACATTGCTTTTGTACTTTCGCCAAACAAGATTATTACATCGAGTTACAAACCATGCTTTTTTTGACGTCGCTGATGAAACACATAATACAAACCAGGCAACACCAATAGAGTTAAAAACGTAGAAGAAACAATTCCTCCAATCACTACCGTTGCCAATGGGCGTTGTACTTCAGAACCCGTTCCTGTTGCTAATGCCATAGGTACAAACCCCAACGAGGCTACTAAAGCGGTCATAAGTACTGGCCTTAGTCGAGCCAAAGCCCCTTGCATTACTGCATCCTTTAAATAAAATTTTTTTTGTTCACGTAGTTGATTAATAAAAGTAACCATGACCAGACCGTTGAGCACGGCCACACCCGACAAAGCGATAAATCCAACACCTGCTGAAATTGACAACGGAATGCCACGCCCCCATAAAGCAAACACCCCACCAGTTAATGCTAAAGGAATGCCGGTGAAAACAAGTAATGCATCTTTTACATTACTAAAACTCATAAAAAGTAATAAAAAAATACCAAGTAGTGTAACAGGTATAACAATTTGTAAGCGTTGTGAGGCAGATTGTAATTGCTCAAACTGCCCACTCCAGCCAATCCAATAGCCACTGGGTATTTTGACATTTTGTTCGATGTGCTCTTTTGCAATATTTACAAAAGAACTTAAGTCACTACCCCGAACATTGGCACTCACTACCACACGACGTTTACCCATTTCACGGCTGATCTGATTAGGCCCCTCACTTCGCACCATTTTCGCGACTTCACTCAAGGGAATAAAATGGCGCTCATCATCTTTAGATACGGGAAGTGGTACAAAAATTTGACGTAATACATCAGGATCAGTACGTAACGACTCTGGTAATCGTACTACGATATCAAAACGCTTATCTCCTTCAAAAAGCTCCCCACCCTTCTTTCCGCCAGAAGCAATTACAATTGCATCTTGAACAGCACCAACTTGCAGACCATAACGCGCCAAAGTTCCGCGATTAATTACCACCGTCCAAAGAGGTAATCCACTCACTTGTTCGATTTTAACATCTGCCGCTCCGGGTACTTTTTTAAGTTGTGCACTAATGTTTTCTGCAATTTCCAATAAAGTATTCATATCATCACCAAATACTTTGACCGCAACATCACTGCGAACCCCTGAGATCAGTTCATTAAAACGCATTTGAATGGGTTGGGTAAACTCATAATTGTTTCCTGGAATTTGCCTCACCGCATTTTCAATTTCCTGTACTAGCTCTTGTTTGGTTTTCTTGGGATTAGGCCAATCCTTACGCTGTTTTAGAATAATAAAGGTATCTGCAACATTAGGTGGCATAGGATCGGTTGCTACCTCTGCGGTTCCCAATTTTGCAAATACTGCTTTCACCTCAGGAAATTGTTTCACTCGCTTTTCAACCAGATCTTGCATGGCAATCGCTTGGGTTAAGCTTGTCCCTGGGATACGCATGGCATGCATGGCAATATCACCCTCATCTAAGTTTGGAATAAACTCCCCACCCATGCGCGATGCAATGAACAAGCTCAACACTACCAAGATAACTGCAGCCCCTATAACCCAACGTCGTGCATGAAAACAACGACGCAAAACTCGCGCATACCCAATTGAAAGATAATGCACCAGCCAATTTTCTTTTTCCTGGACTCGACCTCGTAAAAAAATAGCAACCGTTGCAGGTACAAAAGTTAGTGCAAATAACATTGAAGACATGAGCGCGATAATGACTGTTTCTGCCATAGGCAAAAACATTTTGCCCTCTACTCCCGTTAACGTAAGAATAGGAAGATACACTACGGTAATAATAAAAATCCCAAAAATGCTGGGTCGAATCACTTCGGTAGTTGCATAAGAAATCACATTTAAACGTTCTTTAAGTGATAAAAGTCGTTGTGCCTCATGTTGTTTTTTCCCTAAATGCCTGATGCAATTTTCTACAATAATGACCGCTCCATCCACAATCAAACCAAAGTCCAGCGCACCTAAACTCATAAGGTTCGCACTTATTTTATTAGATACCATACCCGTGATTGTCAGTAACATGGATAAGGGAATGACCATCGCGGTAATCAAAGCGGCACGTATATTTCCTAAAAATAAAAAGAGAATGATGCAGACAAGCATCGCGCCTTCAAGTAAATTGTTTTTAACCGTATTGATCGTTGCATTAACAAGTAAAGTGCGATTATAAACAATAGCAGCCTCAACTCCCTCAGGCAGAAACTTGTTGATTTCTTTCATCTTCTCAGCAACTCGTACAGAAACCGTTCTACTGTTTTCCCCCATCAACATAAACACCGTGCCCAAAACTACTTCTTGGCCGTTTTCAGTAGCCGCGCCAGTGCGTAGCTCTTTACCAAAGACAACATCCGCTACATCACGCATACGTATTGGGGTTCCTGCAAAATTAGCAATCACGATATTTTCAATATCAGGAATGTTTTTTACTTGTCCGGGAACACGAATCAGATTTTGTTCGCCGTTACGTTCGATATAACCTGCGCCAACGTTAGCATTATTACGTTGGAGGGCTTCAACCACATCACTTAAGCTTAAGTTATAACGCACTAACTTGGAGGGATCTGGCGTAATATGAAATTGCTTTTCAAACCCTCCAATAGTATTCACTTCCGCAACTCCCTCCACATTACGTAATTGTGGTTTAATAATCCAATCCTGAATAGTACGTAAGTCCGTAGGGTTGTAACGTTGGCTTTGCGGCACATTGGGCTTATTGGTTACCGTGTACATGAAAATTTCACCAAGACCCGTAGAAATAGGTCCTAATGTGGTTTCAGCTTCGGGTGGCAATTTGTCTTTGACTTCTTGTAAGCGCTCATTAATCAGCTGTCTTGCAAAATAAATATTAGTACCGTCTTTAAAAACCACGGTCACTTGGGATAGTCCATACCGAGATAAAGATCGGGTGTAATCGAGATTGGGTAGGCCACTAAGTGCTAACTCAATAGGAAAAGTGATCCGTTGCTCTACCTCAAAAGGAGAGTATCCAGAGGCTTGGGTATTAATTTGTACCTGAACATTGGTGATATCTGGAACTGCATCAATAGGAAGTCTTTGAAAATTATAAATACCAAATAAAGCAATAATCATTGTAAACAACAGGATAAACCAACGATGTTTTAAAGAAAAACGTATTATTTTTTCTAGCATCTTTAATCCTTAGTGCTCATGGCTTGCGCCTTCTTTACCTAGCTCTGCTTTAAGATAAAAGCTGTTTTTAGTTACATAATGCTCTCCCGCATCAAGCCCTGACACAACTTCAACCCATTGCTTATCACGTTGACCAAGCACTACGGGTGTGGCCTCAAAATAATCACCTTGCTGGACAAATACAACGTCTTGCTCTCCAATACGCTGCAGTGCTGCAAGAGGCACCGCTACCGGCACTGTTTTTTCTTTGATGATAATATAACCGTTGACATACATGCCCGGAATCCACTCGCGTTGCTCATTGGGTAAAACCGCTCGGGCCAAAGTCGTTTGACTATCCTCTATCCCAAGAGGGGCAATGTAAGAAATATGACTCGTCGTTTTAGGTTGTCCTTCATCACCAATCACAATAACAATCATTCCATTTTTTACCAGAGGAGTTTCTTTGCGATATAAAGTAAAATCAGCCCATACGTTGTTTAAATTGGCAACATCATAAATGGGTTTGTTACTTTGGGCTAATTCACCATTAGTGACATATTTTTGCACTATGGTTCCTGTTATAGGTGCATTAATGTTGTAATTTTGTAAGCTTTCATTACTTTCAATCGTCGCTAATAAATCACCTTTAGACACCTCATCACCCAAGTTTTTATTCATCACTTTAATAATACCTGCATAACGTGCATAAATAGGTGCCATAGTATCGCGATTAGGTACAATTTTTCCCACCACTTGTAATTGAGTTTTTATGGTTTGGCTTTCTGCTTTTTCTGTTTGAATATTCGCAGCTTGCAACATAGCAGGAACTAATTTGATCCTTCCTTCATAAGTATTATATTGCCAGTTGTAGGATTTACCCGAAATCATTAATTGAAGCGTGACATCAAATGAATGTGGTTCTTTAATAACTTGGTCGCTTTGTAAAAAATTATCAATGGGACTAAATGTGACCACTTCTTTTTTTCCATTAAATCGGGTTAGTTCTGCAGTAAATTTCGCTACATCAGGAGAAATAGCCTTTCCATCTTGATAAAGATAAGCACGAAAATGTGGGGGCATACCTCGTTCAAAGATTAGCAATTCAAGTGCAATATTTTCCTTTTTAAAAAGTCGACCTCCCTGCGGGCCTTTTTCAAACTCTTCTTGAGATTCATTTTTTTGAGGCTCGTCTTCGGCGCCAAACACCATGGGTGTAATTAGCGGCGACAAAAAGACAATTAAAAATAACAAAGAGGCAAATTTTTTTATAAATTTCATTTACTTTCCTTGGTCGGATGCAAACCTAAAAGACCAGTCAATTGAATAAGTGCTTTATGAAAATCAGCATGAGCTTGTTGGTAATGGCGTTCTTCTTCATATAAGGTATTGAGCGAAGTGGATAATTCAATATACGTATATCGTCCCATTTGATATCCATCTTGAGCCAATTTAATTGACTTACGCGCTAATGGCAGCAAAGATTTTGTTACCAACTGCGCTTCGTACTGACTTTGTTGCGCTTGCAAAAAGGCATTGTATGCGTTTTGACGCACTTCTAGACGCGTCCCTTTAAACTCAGAAGCTGTTTGTGTATATTGTGCTTCAGCAGTCAAAATCTTTCCTTGATTGCGGTTAAACACAGGAACATCGGCAAAAGCAGACATCACCGCAGCATTACTGCCGTCATCCGAAAAATGTCGACCACCCAATTGAACGTTTAAATCAGGCCATACTGATTTTTTAACTGCAGTAATGGTGGCACGCTTGGCTTGTAATTGCAGCTGCATTTGCAGCATTTGTGGACTCTGCGGAACTTTTTTTAATAGCGCGGGCCAATTTAAAACCACATCAGGTAAGCCTTTATCAATTAAAGGCCTATCCACTCGGAGACCATCACCAAGTAATCGTGATAATTTAGCGCGTAAGAAGAGCGCATCACGGCGTGCCTTTTGTTCTTGGATACGCGCATCCCCTAATCGAATTTGCGCCAGGCGTAAATCAAGTTCAGCACCTACACCTGCTTTAACTCGTTTATCAATCGCAGCCACAATGTTTTGATTTAAGCGAACCAGTTTTTGGGTCACCTCATGCCATTGAACTGCGTAAAATACATCAACATAAGCGCTCCCTACCGCCATATATAATGCCGCCTTCTGAACATTGATTTGCGCTAAAGAGGCTAAATAATCTGCATAAGTAGCTTTTTTTAAGTAGTTCAGACGACCGCCTAAGGGAATCGGCTGCGTTATAGAGACAGTCGTTTCTGCTGCTTCATAGCTTGAATAACTCCCAGAACCACCAAAATTCTCTGCTGTTAAGGTCAACTGTGGATTGGGGTACAAACCACTTTGAATAAAGGCTCCGCGCATAGCTTGTGCTTTATCCATTTCTGCTTGTAACTCCGGGTTATTGCGACATGCAATCTCCAAAGCTTCGCGGAAAGTCAAAGGCGATGCCTGGGCAAATGTTTTTTGCAGCAAAATACTGAGCAAAAACACACTAGATAAATTGATGAAAAAACGCATTCCCTTCCTTTTAATCATTTGAGATTTCTATATGATTAAATGCAAGCCCCCCGTCAATTTTTATAATTGTGCCAGACATATAACTCGATGCGTTGCTAGCAAGCAATAAAATACAACCATCGAGCTCCTCCAACTCAGCTGCTCGCTCATAAGGAACGGATTTTATCGCTTTTTTTCCATCTTCAGTTTTTAAAAATTCAGCAACCATTTTGGTTTTCATGAAGCCCGGCGCTACTGCGTTAACCCGAATATGATGCTCTAAAAGTTCTAAGCCCATGCTTTTTGTCATATGTGCAATAGCTGCTTTAATTGAATTGTAGGGAATTAAATCCTTTTGAGTACGGTGATAAAGGGAGGAAGATAAATTAATAATAGACCCTGAGACTTTTTTATCAATCATACTGGCCGCTACCGCCTTTGAAACGATCCAGGTCCCCAGCAAATCAACTTGGTATGTTTTATTCCAAATTGATTGTGTTACTTCCATAAACGGTTTGTATTCAATTACAGCCGCACAATTAATTAAGACATCAATGCAACCAAAAGTTTCTGTGACTTGAATCACAGCCTGTTCTACCTTTTTTTCATCAGTAATGTCCAGATGCAATTTAATTGGCTGATGTTTCGTTGTTTTGATTATTGCTTCAGTTTCATTTAAGCCTTCTGAATTAATATCAGCATATGCGACTTTACTGCCTAATCTTGCAAATAACGCAGCGCAATGTTGGCCAAGCCCGGAAGCCGCACCTGTAATTAAGACCGATTTATCTTCGACTGAAAATAATTTTTCCAAGTATAACATCTTCTATAAACTCCTTTTTGATGAAGAACGATCTTTGCCTAATGCTTTGGAGGGGGTAAATCCATCTTACCATATTCAAGATATAATTTTACTTAATAAATGGGGAATACAAACTTTATTAGTATTACATAACATATGAACCTATGAGATCAAATCTTGAATGTTGAATTAGCAATCAACTTTCAAGACTTGAACCCATAAATTACCAAGTACTTATATCAAATTATCCCACTTGAATCTGTAAGCCAGGCGCAACTGGAGGCACAGCAGGTTCTTTACGAGGACTCTTAAAAAAGGCATGCGGACTTAAGGAGCCGGGCTTTATCGGAGCAGCATCAACATTCACCTCAGCGACATGCGATGTACTTTGTACTGGGCTGTGACTTACAGATGCGGGTAACATGAGAACAATACTTTCCTCTTCATCAAGCCCATTACTCTCATCATCCACTACAACCAACTCATCAGAATGGAGTTTAATATAAGTCGCACCAAGCCCTGATCCTGTCTTAAATGCTTGTGAATAACCGAATACTGCATTCGCTGTGAAATTACGAGCTAAAGGATTCTTCATAAACGCTTGATCATTAACATCAAACACAGCACCAAAATCGATAGGCATTAAACCATATTGAGTGTGCATAAAATTGTTTGGTTTGGGATCAGACATAACAAACCCACTTTGATACATTTTTAATAAATAATCTTGAATCTCTTCCCAAGTTGGCTCCTTCCCAGTAAAAAAGGGCATAATTAATTTACCGTCTTCTATAATTGCTTTCTCTACGGGAATCTTCATTACATCAATAAAATGATTAAAATTATCTTTTTCCGATATCGTGGTAGATATGAACTCATTCGATTTAGCATTTGTAGTGAAAAACTCTTTAACCGCATATTGCTGATGAGTTAAATTGTCTTCATATAAAGAAACGGAGCCAAAACGTCCAGCGCCTAGCTTCTTGATTAACTTACATGACTTTAACAACATTGGGTTTACTCCACGCTTTGATTGCCGCAAATCATACCAACTGCCTATTTAAAATACAAAATTTATTATTTAACTACTCCAAAAGATTATTTTTTTACACAAAATAAATGTTGAACTATATTTTAAATATGTACATTCTGCTGAAGAATTAACATGCCACATCCAAAATATATGTCTTTCCCACCACCACCTCCCCCTATTCCTGATAATGGTATACCGCTTACGCCGCAGGAATGGGCAAAAGCAATGTTGGATAAAGATGTTTTTTATAAGAGAATTAAATTAGGTAATAAAGAGCTTGATCTTATGAAAACAAAGTTAGGTGCGGATATCAGTATATTAGACCTAGGTCGGCATACAATTGCTTTGTTTAAAAATTTTCCACCAGAGTATGTTGATTATTACAAAGCACTCCAAGTAGAAATTGCTGCAAGAATTCCTGAGGAACAGGATCGACCACTAATTTGCCTAGAGATTAAAGGAAGTAAGCGCATAGAGGATAAGTCTCCTGCCGATGTTGGCATGGCAGGAGGTACAGGACCATTATCTGATGCAACCGCCTTAGAAAATCTTGTGCGTCATATGTCTGAGATTGGCAAAGCTCCATTTGACGAGAAAAGACAAGAGATTGCAGTAGCAATGCAAAATTTTTCGGGTGTTATGTATTCAATGCCCCCTCCTAGAGATAAAGAACACGCACATGATGGTGCTTCATTTCTACGTTTATACAAAAGTGCCAGACAAGACATGCCTTGTACTTCTTTACACATCCTTACCAACACAGGCCATTCTAATAAATCGTATTTTGGTAACGATTATCTCCTTGGGAAAGCAAAATTTGGAGACGTTGATGATATGACAATAAAAGTTGCTCATCGAATTAAAGTGGCTTCCCAAAAGCGGCCTCCTGGTGAGCGTGTATTAGTATTGGGAACAACTGACGCGGCTCACAAAAAATTATATCCCAATTTATTAAGCAATAGAAATCTTGAATCAGTTTTACCTACAGGAGTGTTTGAAGGACCAGATCCTCAATCCTATTTACAAAAAGCCGTTCATGCAGTCAAAAAAGCGTATTATGGAGAAGAAGCTCAAGTCTATTTACAAACAATTATCAACCAAGCTAAAGCCGGTAAAGTAAACGATCCTATGCCTAATGAAGAACGCACTTGTGGTCAAGCATTTGTTGACTTTGCTGTTCACTTTGCAAGAAATAGCCAATGTACCGCATTGCTTTTCAGTTGCACAGAGATCCCCATGCTCCTGCATACCAAAGTATCAGCAAACAGTGAACAAACTTATGAGGATCTATTGAAAGAAGCATTACCCAAAACTATTGCATATTACGATACAGAAAAAATATTTGTTGACGAAATTGCCAAAAAAAGTGCTACCTTGCAACTACATCCAGAGATGCGATCGACTTCTTCCTTAAGAAGAGGCGGATTATCACATTATCATGTACTTCATGCTAAGTTGGATAAGGTTAAAGAGGAGATACTAAAGTATTGCCATAGTTTCATAGACTTAGATAATGAATTACATCTTCAAAAAAGAAATGTGCTATTGGCTACGTTACAATTTTTTGAAGATGGTAATCAACAAGCATTAGACGATGCAAAAGCAAGAAATCCACGGTATGCTGACGCAAAACTACGAAGCAACACTCTCGCTTTAGTAACAAAAGGAGAGCGATTAGCTGCTCTTGTGGCGGCTGAGCAAGAAAAAATGCCTTCATTTCAGGAAATGAAAGCACAACTAAACGATGGTAGAAAGCAAGAACTGGCAAACGCGGAGGAAAAGGAACCTCCAGTCATGTTGCAGGCAGGTAATTTTTAAATAACTGAACCATCTCTTTAATTTGATCATTAGAGCACATAAAAAATGCGGCCTTCAAATCCTATTTGATTATGTTCCCAAGAATGAATCACTTTTTATTACTCATCAACTTTCGGAATAGCCTCCTGTAACATACCTATCATAGGTCTTTTTAAACTGCCCATTTCTTTGAAACTCAATTAAGGCATCATTAATCTGCTCTAATAATTTACTTTGATCCTTATTTATCGCAATACCAAACCCATATCCAAAGACAAATGGTTTGCCAAATGTCGAAAAGACTGGAATTTGAGAAGCCCAATACTGGGCTGACAATGCATCTTGTAAAATAAAGTCCACATCACCATCACTTAAAGCCTGAATCAATTCAGGAGTTGAATCATAATTTATAATTTGGACATCAGAAAAGCCTGAGTCTTTAATTGCTTGTTCAAAATTAGTGCCTGCCTGAATGCCTATTTTTTTTCCATTAAACGCATCTTTAGAAAAAAGAACATTGGCCCATTTTTTTAACGATAGATATTGCACATCACTTGGTAGGTAGGGTAACGAAAAACTGACAAGCTGGTTTCGTTCCGCAGTAATTGTGATGGACGCAATGCCTATATCTGCCTCACGTTTTTCTATACTGGATATAATAGTATTTTCGAAGAAACCAGAGCGATATTGACACTCCCGATGTATATAGCGACAAATCTCCTCCATCATTTCTATATCAAAGCCAAATAATTGCTTATTTGCTCCTTGCATAATAAAAGGAGGGTTAAAAATTTCGGTAGCTACTATAAGTGGGCGCAATGAATCAGCCTGAGACAAAGACGTAAAGCAAGAAAAAATCAATAAAAAAGCCAAACGACTTTTTATAACTAAAAATCCTAAGAAATAGGAAATTCTGGTTTGTATCATCACCAATATTCCTTGTGTTATCAACTCCTGTTTTTAAAGAATGTATCGTATTTTTCACAATGCTTCAATGCTGGCAATGCAACCTCTTAAAAGAGGTAAACAGCATTTGAAGTCAATTACTGACAACAAGATACCAGTCCTCATGTTTTAATATGATTTTTTCTATCTTATTGTAAAATAATCCAATATCATCCGATTTACTCAATAAGACCCTTGTAATATCAATAAGCTAAGGAAAGTTATGATTGTTATCTTCGTCCATGGTTGGAGCGTCACACATACCAATACTTATGGAGAGCTTCCACAATGGCTTGAACATCAGAGCAAAGAAGGCAAGTTGGATATTCAAGTTGGTAATATCTATCTTGGGCGTTATATCAGCTTTGACGATACAGTAAAAATCGACGATATCGCTCGTGCATTTGATCATGCAGTGCGTGATGAAATTGCTGATAAATTGCGCGATGGAAAGCGTTTTGCGTGCATCACACACTCTACCGGTGGCCCCGTTGTTCGTAAATGGATGGATTTATACTTTAAGAATAATCTTGCAAAATGCCCATTGAGTCATCTGATTATGCTGGCTCCTGCCAACCATGGTTCTGCGCTTGCTCAACTTGGAAAATCGCGGCTAGGTCGTATAAAAAGCTTTTTTGAAGGTATCGAACCGGGACAGCATGTACTTAATTGGCTTGAGCTAGGAAGCGATATGAGCTGGCAACTTAATGAAAGTTGGCTTGATTATGATTGCACTGCTCATGGCATTTATTCCTTCGTACTTACTGGTCAGAAAATTGATCGCCAACTATATGATGCGGTTAACTCCTACACGGGAGAAGCCGGCTCTGACGGAGTTGTACGGGTAACGGCTGCAAATATGAATTACAGTCTGTTAAAGTTACATCAAGAGGGACATAACGGTGAAAGTCTTGCCGTCGCCAAAATGAAAAGGTCACAACCGATGGCTCTCGGAGTTCTACCTGGATGTTCACATTCTGGTAAAAAAATGGGAATCATCCGTAGTGTTACTATGGCTAATGCCACCACGCATCCTACCGCTATATGGGTCTTACGATGCCTGCAAGTAAAAAGTCGTGACACCTATAATACAGTGGCAAAAGAGCTAGAAAAACTTACTGAAAAAACCCAGAACAATGAGCATACAGAACGAGTAAAGACACTTATCTATCAGCGCGACTACATCACTAATCGTTATTCGATGATTATATTCCGACTGATTGATGACCGAGGCAATCACCTTGACGATTATGATCTTTATCTCACTGCTGGCCCCAAATACAGCGAGAATGCACTTCCTACGGGTTTCTTTGCAGACCGCCAGCAAAACCAACGTAATCGAGGAAAACTGACTTACTTTCTAGACTACGACATCATGGAATCGGGGATTAACACCCCCATAATGCAAGGTAATCTTGGGTTTAGAATTAAGGCACATCCTGAAGCAAGTGACAAAGCCCTTGCCTATTACAGGATGCTTGATTTTCATTCCTCACTTGCAGACATTAACAAAATTCTCCATCCAAATGAAACAGTAATGGTAGAAATCATGCTTCAGCGACGAGTAGACAGAACGGTATCCCGGATTACCAACAACCTTACTCCAGCAAAAATTAGTGTGAAACCAACTGGCAAAAAAGTAGATTAACACATAGCATTTCAGTGTAACTTTTATATAAGGTTGATACTGTCTTTCAAGAGACAGTATCAACATTTGCCTAATTAAATAAGCGCTAAATTTTTAGTTCATCAATACACAATTGCATTTTATAATGTGGCACTGGATGCCATGAGGCTATAAATTCTTCAATGATTTTAAAACCAGCTTTTTGATATACATGAATGGCGCGCTTATTCGCCACCTCTGGGTCGATCAGTACCATCTTGACATCAAAGAATTGACTTAAAATGAACTCTTGTATCATTTGGACAGCTAATCCTTTACCTATGTAATCCAAGTTGCAAATAAATAAATCTAATGTAATTGCGCCCTCTGGATACTCTTCTGATTTTTCAACTTCAGAAGTAATCAGATAAGCAAATGGAGTTTCATTATCATACGCAATCCAATGTGTAGCCCAAGCCTTACCATTACTTAAAAATTGCTCAATATCTTTGATGGTGTTCTTTAACCCTTCACCATGCAGCCATTCACTAATATGTGGTTGATGAATCCATTCCAAAACGAAATCATGTTGTGATTTAACCATTGGTTTGAAGCAGAAACGAAACTCTTTTGAAACATTACTAATCATGCCTAAGATACTCAATTATTGTAAAAATACATAAAATTGTATCATTTTGCTTCGTTAGTTTCTAAAGCTTAAATTTTTTTGTGTCTGTGCGCACTATCAGTTTTTCTATCGCCACTGATGAAAACTGGCGGATGGAATAAAGAATGGCGCCATGACATAATCTGCAATGAGTCGTTTGTCTTTGAAGTTCAAACTATCAGAAATTAAAAATTGAACTCTCTATTGTCTTGTCGCATTTGCTGCGCTTCTGCCTTTTGTATTATCTGTGCCAATCGAGTTTGTGCTTGGGTGTGAAAAGATTGCAAATATTTCATTTGAAGCTCGAATAAGCCTTTCATTGCAGTACCATAGGAGCCATCCGTAGCAAGCCCTTCGCTGATAACACCAGAGTAAAGACAAGCATCTAATACAGCCGTATCAAGGATTTTTATTGCATATTTTAATGGGCTAATTTTTTCCGTATGACCATCTGGAAATGTAAAATCAATATGTGTGAGTATTAACGTGGGATTTTCCTTTATGATTCTCAAATTTCTTTGTAATTTGCATTATGAATATGGGTTATTAGTTCTGCTGCGCTTACATGACGTTGAAAAAAACTGAGCCCCCTTCGACTACTTAAAGCAAGTAATTGTACTTGTTTATTTGGAAGATATTGGTCACCAACTAGCCACAATACTACATCTGGAGTTTCAGCTAGGTCCGCTTTAACATTAGGCATAAGCAAAATCTCAATACAAAATTGTGATTTTTATTTTCTACAAATCATTATAATAAAGCAAGTATGCTAAGCCTCATGACAACTCGGTCAGAAAAATCGCAAATCTGTTTATTGAATTTATATGAGTGATAAACTAAGATGAGTGCGCACAATTTGATCACAAACAAAACAAAGGTTGCAAACATGAAAAAAATTTTGTCTCTTACAGCCCTTTCCATTTTGATTAGCAGCTGTGCTTCTATTCCTGCTGATCCGCAAACAGCACGTATTATTGCTTCACCCAATCAGGTACCCAAGGGATGTAAGTATCTAGGACAAGTTGTTGGAAACCAAGGTAACTTCTTTACTGGAGGCTTTACTTCTAACCGTAACCTAGAAGAAGGGGCAATGAATGATCTTAAGAATAAAGCAGCAAAATTAGGCGCAAACTACATTCAATTAGTTACCAATCGCGCAGGAGTGACTGGCTCTATGAGTGGCTCTTTTAATAAACACGGTGGTTTTATGAGTGGCGGCTCGGAACAAACTAACGTCACAAACTTAGGAAATGCATATTTTTGCCCACCAAAATCAATTGGATTAGAATAACACTTCATACTTCTAGGTGCCCTAATAACTTACGGCACCTAGTATCAAGCAGTCCTTGATAATTTGGGAACTGGTATCCTTCACAACCAAGCGCATCGCACTTCGAAATACACTCCCATACTTGTCGCATCCTGATTATATGTTTATCATAATACTTCATTTGTGCGCTTCAAAATGATGTATGCAAAACGAACTAAATAATGCATTTACTTATAATTACAAACAACCTGGCGAATATCATTTTAGCCTTGATTCAATTCACCTTGCGAGATTTGTCGCAACACAATTGCAATCCCACACAGACCTTGGTTCATTACGTGTATTAGATCTCTGTGCCGGCTGCGGGGTCATTGGATTTGAATTATCGTGGCATCTTCAAGCCATCCAACAGATTGACTTTATTGAGGTCCAAGATATTTATACTGAATATTTTTATCAAAACTTGGCTCACATCAATCGACCTGAATTGCAATTTCGCTGGCATCTTTTAAATTATGATGAATTACATCAACAAAAATGGAAAGACAAATTTGATTTGATAATCAGTAACCCCCCCTATTTCCTAGCAGGTCACGGAGTGCTTTCACCCTCTGAATTTAAAAATCGTTGTCGATTTTATTTAGATAGCTCTTTTCAGAATTATATTCGAGCGTTAGAAAATTCACTTTCGAACCAAGGTAAGGCTTATTTTTTATTACGCCCATTAAAACATCATGGTTTTGATTTATTTTCTGATATACAAAAAATACTACAGGAAACAGCTACAACAGTAAGAAAAATATCACATATCCGAGGTACAGATATTATTTTATTAGAAAAACTGAATTGACTATTTTTCAAATAGGTAAGAGTAACCCGCTTGCTTACAAACGGGGACTCATTCAGCTAAAAATACCGAGCACTAACTAATTATTGAAGAAACCAGAATATCATATTTTGAAAATCGCATCGAAACCGATGGTTCTTCAATATAACAGCCATCATGAGGAACTAAGACCCCATAAGATAGCTTCCCATGGAACTTAACACGACAGTAATAAGTTGCGCGTTTATTAACAATGTTATTAGTCACTGCATTCACTGGAATGCGGCCATTTTTGACAGGAACCCATTTTTCCACCTTTTGCGGAGCGGGACGCAGCGGAGGTACGGGCGTGACTGAATAGTCGCTAATAAGAACTGTATAATTATAAGGCCCAGGATAATAATACATGGGAGGAGGATAATAATATTCTGTATAGACTGGAGGGAAAAATACTGTGGTGGTAATTGCGGCCCCAAAGAATGCGCCAAAGAAAAAATCATTACCCCAACCCCAATAAGGTCCGGGACCCCAATAATATCCAGGCCCCCAATAAGGCCCAGATCCCCAGTACGATCTTCCTGCCCAATAGTGGTTATATCCATTATGCCAGTATCCACTATGCCAATTACCGTGATTCATCCAATTTGCATTGCCTGCAAATTCTTTATTTATATATCCATTGTGATGAAAAGCACCTGGATGATTTATCTCTGCCAATGTGTGGTTAAAAGGATGAACTGGATGTGTGTATCTCTGCAATGTATGATGTGTTTGTCCAAAAGATGGGCCTTCCTGGAAACCATGATAATACTCGTTTTCCCTATAGCCTCCCGAGTATTCCCTTGTATGATAATTATTATTCTGGTGATACATTTCAGCACCATGCGAAAAACCGCCCCCTGAAAAACCACCACCTGGAAATCCACCATGCTCATGAAAACCACCACCTCTAAACGAATGGGCCCAGCTAGGAGTATTCATAGCTAAAAACAGAATAATACAAAATAACTGAATGAATTTTCTCCAGAGTATCTTATTTGAGCTGGAACCCAATGTTCCTATAAACTGGTCATGTCGAACATCTAGCAATGCAGAGGAATAATTTAAGCATGTCCCTACTTTTCTATACATTTTGATCCATCCTGTTTAAGTCGATGTGTTCATTAAGCGCATTTTAACTAACTGTTGATTTTTACCAATCTTTTTTACGCCTGCTAACAGATACTATATATAAAAATAAAAAGCCGCTGATGATAACAACGGCCTTTTATGAATAATTGATATAGAAAACCCTGCTTATAGGCGTTTAAATATTGAGACAACTTAAGGATAAGGTTTTCTTAATTCTTGAGGCAGCTTATCTAAGAATTCTTGATCAAAACTTGTCCCCCAATTCATAATTTGCCAACCATTACTTTCTTTATGCAAATAAACCATGGCATTATCCGTAATAGGTTTATTGGGGACTACTTCGGCATAAGCATAGTCTCCAACACATTTTTTTGCGTAAATAGTAACGTCTTTTGATGATATATCGGTTTTTACGATGTAATTCGTGATTGCCCGTTTTATTTCTTTGTCAGCGTTTGGGGTGCAGGAATACTGACCAGCTGCATAACAAGAGATAGGAGCCATTACCACGAATAAAGCCAATAATTTATTACGCATATGAGTGTTTCCTTCATCAGATGATTACTGTATGTTAACCTATATCTAATCCCCCTTGAAGCATCAATAAGTAGAAGAAATTATTTATGGAAATTAATATTACCAAAAAAGAATATGAAGCATTACTGGATATGTTATATGTAGCTGACTGGGTCATACATGCATGTGCGATAAAAAAAGCAAAGCAACATGAATATGAGGCTTTAAAGCAAAAATTTCTATCTTATTTTAAAGAAATGGATGCCAGTGACAAAATAGAGTTTTCCTCAGAGTTAAATGAGTATTTTGAAACTGCAGAATATGAAAAATCTTTGAATGATACGCTTATCGAGCCTTTTGAACATGAACTGTTTTGGGATGAATTAATTCAGAAGCTGGGTGAACGAGATGTAATTCGTACAATTGGAGTTGAGCAATACAGAAGAATGAACTTTATCGATCGAATGAAAAAAGTCGAGGAAGTCAAAAAACAATATGCTCAGGAATTTGATAAACATGGATTAGAGCATCTTAAAATCGAATCTTAATTGCTTCACTTGATTATTTATGCATTTAACTGAACTGCACATGTTTTTATACGCTATAGTATAAACAACATCCTTATTTGAGAGTCCTATGGTAGACATCATTAATCTTAATAAAAAAAGAAAGGCAAAAACTCGCTTGGAAAAAGAAAAAAAAGCGTCTGAAAATCGCATTAAATTCGGAAGAACAAAAAAAGAAAAGCAAATCGCAAAAAAAGAGAATGAACGTGATGAACGACACCTAGATGGTCATAAGCTGGAAAAAAAAGAGGAATAATAAAGAAAACAACTCAAATCACTCTATGCCGCACGCCCCCAGCATTCAATTTTTCCTCAAGCAAATCATAGTTGTTAACAGATAAATCACACATAAATATATACAAAAAAATCTGTTTGTTTAAAATTTGACCAACCAAGAAAGGTGGTCTACATTTATAAAACTTTGTTTTAAATACTTGGATGTTTCAATAATGATTGTTTCTAAAAATATGGTACACGATATTGCAATCAGAGCAAAAGATTTTGCAAGAGGTATTATAAATGATGAGGACTCGAGTTCAACCAGCTTAAAAATGAATAATCATTCTCCTCAAAAGCAAGAGGCGATTGCAAGAGATGTTTGTTTAATGAGAGGTGGAGCAACGCGTCATGAAGGCTTAGAATATGGATCAGTCCACTGGCACCAAAGTCTTTCTGATCCGAAACATGGTTTTGGTAAAGAAAGACCAGAAGAAATAGCTCCTTCAAATCCCCAACCTCCCCGAAAAAAGAGCAGGTACCGCTCAAGTCTCAGACAGGCATGTGACGATTTTCTTGATGAGTCTGGTGTTGTTCAAGCGAGCAAAAAAGGTAATTGTGGCGAATATGCCATGTTAGCATTGAAATATGTTGTAGAGCATAACAATTCCAATAGTGCACAAATAAATGCTGAATGTTATGAGGTTCAGGGAGGAGATCATGTATTTCTAGTTGTAGGAAGAGATCCAGCCAGCAACCCCAAGGATCCTTCTACATGGGGAGAGTCCGCATATATATGCGACCCCTGGGCAAATGACGTTTATGAGGCAAAGGATTATTTAACCAAAACCAAAGGGTTTTCTACGAGTGCTGTTTCGCCACCGGCACAATTCCCAATTATAAATAAAACGATTGATTTTGACCCTCAAGAACATAGCTTGGCCCCCCAGCAAATTAATCCAAATTATAATACAACATACTTAAACCAGGCTCTGAATTCTGATCTCACGATAAACAAACAACACTATCTAGAAAGCATCACAAATCTATATGCTCGAAAATCGGCAGCCTTAACGGAAATTGTAGAGAGAAATATTACTGAATTGCAGCAAGCCAGTTCAGTTCTCTCAGCAGAAAAAAAGGCGATATTTGATAAAAAAATAACTGACTTACAGACGCTTAAGTCTTTAATTAATCAAAATTTTGATGAAATGGATAGGAACATAAAGGCCTGTAACCCAAAGGATCAAGAGTTGATGGACTCTAATCCTGTATATAAAAACAGAAGAGTTCTTGAAAATCATTTAGAACAATCAATAGTAAAATTAAAAGAAACAATGAAAGTAACCCCTGAAGAGGAAGAAACTTTGAATAAAGTTAATTTTTTGAACCAAAAGGGCATAAGTTTCATACAAAAACTCAGCGAAGGATTGGATTGTCTCAATAATGGAATAACAAAAAAAATAACAAACAGTCAGAGAACTACCAAACTTAAATTAAAAGACGTAGAGAATATGACAGACAGCACCCCTGTAAAGCGTGATAAAGAAGAAGCTTTTAAAAAGAAAGTTGAATCAGTACTCTCTGAAGAAGATACAAGTGCTCTTACAGAAAAACTATCCGATGAGAAAACTGACAGATTAAATCCTAAACATGTTTCCGAACGTGAAACATCGTCGGCTGAAGCAAAACCCGATGTACTCTGTTCTTCCGATAGAGAAAAAGAACCTGAGACACAACAGACCAAAGAAGATAAGGAATCTCAAAAAGATATAGAACTGGAACATGCTCCCCAACTTTCAGCGCCAACCAGTTCACTCGCTCCCCCCAACACATCAAATAATGTTGTCTCATTAGAGTCTTTTTTAGATAAGGTTGATATGAGTTCCCTAAACCAAATATCACATCAAGCAGAGAAACCAGCTGCAACAGATAAGAAAGTACAAGGTAGAATGGCTCAATTATGCTGATTACTTGTCCTAATATGCATTAGTAAATCGGAGTAGCCTGAGCTAAAATTAGTAGTATTACTTCATGCTCGTTAAAACACGGAAGGAGGACGAAAATGAAAATATTGATGGTATTAACTTCCCATGACCAACTCGGCAATACTGGGCGAAAAACTGGCTTCTGGCTTGAAGAGTTCGCCGCACCTTATTATGTTTTTGCTGATGCGGGAGTTCAACTGGTGTTGGCTTCACCGAAAGGCGGACAACCTCCAATCGACCCTAAAAGTGATTTACCAGAAAATCAGACTCCCGCTATGGAGCGGTTCAAGAAAGACGAGGTGGCAAAAAAAGTGCTGTCGCAAACGGCAAAGCTTGCCGACATGAAGGCAGAAGATTTCGACACAATATTTTATTCCGGTGGTCATGGCCCTATGTGGGACCTTGCCGAAAGTCCTGTTTCAATAAGCTTAATAGAGTCTTTCTACAATTCTGGCAAACCGGTTGCCTTGGTATGCCATGCCCCTGGCGTTCTTCATCGGGTAATGTACAAAGGCGCACCACTTGTCAAGGGCAAACGCCTGACTGGTTTTTCCAACAGCGAAGAAGAAGCCGTGCAACTGACACATGTAGTGCCATTCCTTGTAGAGGATGAGTTAAAACGACTTGGAGGCCTCTATGAAAAAGCCCCCGACTGGCAAAGTTTCGTCATCGTTGATGGTCTACTCATCACAGGACAGAATCCTGCTTCCTCCACTGCTGCGGCTGATGCGCTTCTAAAACTGATGTCACAGAAAGAAAAAGCAGCTTAATTTTAAGATTTTGCCATCTCAACACCGCATAATGGATTGTCGGGCTAAGGCCCGACCTACGCTTGCTAAGGAAAATTTTTTAGCATTTACAAGCCAGAGCCACTTATTTCAGATAATTTTAACTTAATGAACCATCCTTAATGGATCATCAGCAGTCAAATCAGGCTTTCCTTTCTCAGTATTATCATTTTCCTGAAAAAAATGATGTGGATTCCTTTTTTCACACTGGCTTTTCACGAAGGATTGAATGCTTGCAAAGAATGCCTCTGGAACATCAGACTCCATTGAGTGATCCGCATTAGGAAACACAATCAATTCATTATCAGGTATTCTGCTCGCCATGAATTCGGAATGTCTTTTATCGGTAATCCAATCTTCAGCACCTACTAAAATGAGCGTTTTGCATGCTATTTCATGCAAACGCTCTTCATAATTAAATGTTTGTAAAAATTTACTAAATCCTTCATTCAACGGCTCATGAGCAAAAATATACTCCGGAGCGGGCCGACTTACAGGAAGATTATGTCTTTTTCTCCAGGAATACATAGAATCCATAACATCAAAAAAATGATCCAGTTCTTCATCACTTATAAAACTTCCCGCCCATAGCTGCTCACAGGCTTTTTGTTGTTCCGGGGTACCTCGTTCTTTAACATTGAGACGCGCAGTTTCAAGGTTTCTAAAGCTTGGAGAGCCTGCCGCCAAAATAAGGCTAGAAACATGTTTCGGATATTCCAAAGTATATCCTAATGCACACATGGCTCCATAAGATTTACCCAATAAAACTATTTTATCCAGATTGAGATGTTTACGAATTTCATTAACATCCTGGATGTAGTTTTGCATGGTATATGATGTGGGATCATTTTTATCACTTAAGCCACAGCCTCTGGGATCGATAAATACTATATTGCTTGTTGTACATAGGCACTCATAATCCTTGTAATGAGAATGGTTAGCACCTGGGCCACCAGGAAGCATAAAAACGTAAGGCATTGTGTCGAGATTGCCCTCATTTTCACTGACTATACGTATATGCAACCTGGTTTTCGGTGCGTTATCCCGCACAGGGATATCAATAAATAAATCCTTAGCCCACATGTAATTCTCCTGATTCAAAAATAAAGTCTTGCATGACAATAAGTTAATTTGGTATTCATCTTCAACAATAAATTTTTTAATATCCTCTGTTATTTTTACGCCTTTAACATTATCCCAATATTTTGGCAAATACACAGTTTGCAGTTATTAATAGTATAAAAAAGATAATATAAGTTATATTTATGCGAATCTTTCCATAATTCATCGTGATGCCTTTTTAATATGATTCATTGTGTTATTTTGTTACAATGCCTTATTTTAAATAAAAATATACTTCATGGATAAACCCAAAAACAAAATGACTTCCGTCTCAGCCACTCAAGAGCTAAGAGCCCTGTTTGAGATCGACAATTCCAACAGACAAGCTGCCTGGTATAATCGTCTCATAACGTGCCTACCCCACGCTGTCTTCACTAGTGGTGATCCTGAGATCATCTTCAATCCTGCAGGCCTCACTTATTATAATCTTGAGCTTACTGAATCCATCCCTGAAGACTGCAGTACCATAACAAGCTATACCATTCCTGAGCTCATCGATACGTTCTTAATCAACGAAGGGGTTGGCATAGCCATCGAGGCACGTAATCCCAAACAAGCTATCGATCTCAGCTATGGCGACATCCTGGGTTTTCATCTCTATCGGACGTTTGCTGAACCAGAGGATCATCCTTTCAAAACAGACAAACCGCATGCCCATCTTATTCGCGAAGGCACTGACATCCTCATCAGTGACGTGCCAGTGCAGATCCTGCCTGTTACCTCAATAAAATTACTTGAAGCACTCATGCATCATTTCGGTATCAACGATGCCAAGGTCAAGCTCGTCTATCTCCCTGAAACTGAGCAGAATGAGTTAGTCCTCTCGATTGACCAGAATCAATCTGCACCCGAAAAAATACAAACGCTGATCCAAAAACTAGGATGGTTTTTACCAAGGTATTACTCATATTTGGCTTGTGATCTGAACAACGTATCCTCTTTGGTTGGAAAACACTAGAAGCAATTGAGTTAAACTCAAAATGTACACAGACCTATGCGAGTTTATCGTAGCAAACTAGGCCAAATTGTAAAAAATATGAAAGGAAAGGCAATTATATGAAATCATAAAAAACAATATGATATTATTTTGTTGCTAGTTCGAAACAAATCCTGCAAACAAGCGGTAGGCCTCGAACATGCGAATTACAACAAATTCTAGGAGTTATTATGTTAAAAAAAGCCATCCTGACTACTCTTTCCATTGCTAGCTTGTCTGCATTTTATCCTGCTTACGCGGATCCTGATTTAAGTTGTAAAATACAAGTTGCAGTTTCAACACCACCTATTGAGAGAGATCAATATGTTGCTTTTAATGTAGTAAATGATTATGGATTTGGTCTATCAACTACGCTTAGGGGTGGTAGTCAAGCACAATTTATTGAAAAAGTACCTTGCTCATCAGCGCCATTAACTATTAGCGCAACCCCTTATACAGTACCAAACGGCATGTTACAAACAGCCTCTATTGGTCAATGTGTTTTAAAATCCGGCCCCGTCATGTTAAATAGTCCAGAAAATAGTGTTTCTGTAGTATTCCCTTATGACTTTGAATGCAAGCCTATGAAGTAGGCTGTTAATCAAAGCAAACAGGCTCACGCATTTTAATCAAGCGAGCGTAGGCAGGGCTGTAAATCCTACACTCGCTACAAAGTCTCATGTTTTGATGGGCCAATAATAGTAGTAAATATCTTATGTGCGTAAATAAATAAGCTGTGATATCCCAAAGTTCCACCACTATGTGTCCCCTGCGCCCCGTAATCAGGATCATATATATGTCCTACCCCTAATCCATATCCCATATAATGACTCTTATGAGAAATAGGTTGGCCTTGAATACATTATTTTTCAGCTCCTACTGTTGTTTTTTGCCAAGAAAATGCTTAGAAAATAACAAATGAACCCAATTAGCTAGATCTTCACTATTACTAATTAAACCTCCTGCCGCACCAGCCCAGGATAAACTTACATCAGTAATGTCTTGTTGGTAAAATTGGGGCTGGTGTTGCGATGGCTCCATCATATATCCATGTGCCATTTCTTCGTAGTGGCATTCCGGATAACATTGCGTATCATAAAAAGTATACTTAAATTCTTGCGAATATCTTTTAAATATCCGCTCATCGATTACTTCCTTTAAAGATTTAAACAATACACTTACTTATTTTAGTAAATTAAACTTTACTGGCTTACCCTTTGCTCCTACGTACAAAAACTATAGAGTTTTGGCACGCCAAACATTACGAGGAATAATATACTAGACTTATCTATATTAAGGGATGAACTTAGGTTGGAGATGAAAAAAATTGCATTAGAAGAAGCTATTGTTGTTCCTGGCCGAGACTTAATTTTAGAACACAAAAGCCATCCCGAGTTTAATCAAAACTTAGTTCGTTTAAAAGATATACATAAGCTAAGAATTGATAGTATGGATGAAGCAGGGATTGATTTATCAGTACTCTCCGTAACAACTCCAGGACTACAATCATTAGCTCTAGCATCACAACTAGAGTCTTGCGCCCAAAAGTGGAATGACTATTTAATAGACTGTGTCACACAATCTCCAAGTAGATTTCGTGCCTTTGCCTGCATACCTACTTACGCCCCAGAGCTTGCAATCAATGAGCTTGAACGCCTTAAAGGTGTTCAAGAAATCGTTGGCTGCCTAATTAATGGATACGATAGCAGTGGCTATACTTCTGCAAAATACCTGGATGACAGTGCTTATGATGAATTTTGGGGCTACATTAATGATAACAACATCCCAATTTATATTCACCCCAGAGGGATTCCTGAGGGAAGAGTAGCTACTTATTCACCATATCAAGCATTACATGGCTCAACATGGGGATTTCATATTGAAACGGCCGAACATGTTTTGCGCCTAATGCTGTCAGGGCTTTTTGATAGGTATCAAAACCTTAAAATCATCATTGGACACATGGGGGAAATGTTAGCATTTTGGGCTTGGCGACTCGATCATCGACTAAAAGAAGAAGGTTGGCTTGAAAAATTGCAATGCAATAAAACAATTACAGAATACCTAAATTCTAATATATTCTTAACAACCAGTGGTTTTTTTGATACTCCATCTTTGATGCATGCAATTGCTACAGTTAGCATAGATAGAATCATGTTCTCAGTTGACTACCCTTATGAAGATAACTTGAAGGCAAGTCAATGGTTAGATTCACTACAATTGGATGATGAAGATAAAATGAAAATAAGTTACTTAAATGCTGCTAAATTACTAAATATATAAATTTCGCGAGTCCTTTGTTATGTGACAACCATAATCCTTATTGCGGAGCGGCATATCGATATCATGTGTTTTGCGACACTTGTAGTCTTGATATAGAACAGGAAGAAATCGGGAGTTTTGCGGAACATTGCTATGTATGAGATTCAATAAATCGGTTTTTCAAGGGTTGAACTATTTCGAGGTCAGTTTTCTAGCTTAAAGTCTACTTTTCACAGTAATCAGACATAATGAATGTCTACCTGTAGTTTCACCTGGTAATTTACCTTGGGTGAGCCCTCCCCTCCTGGCTCATATCCTAATTAATTTTTCAACTTCCGTATGTTAAATTGAGTTTATATAAATCAAATATTGTCACTTCATTAGGAGGGATTAAGCCCTTATTATTATGAAAAGTATAACTACAGGTTTTATCTAGGTGACTCGAGATATTCAACAATTTGAAAGAATTAAAAAAATTTTTCTTTTCCAGTGCAAATAAATCACATACTTGACAAAAAACAAGCAAGATAATAAAGTAATTACCATTTATTTAAAGTAGTTGAAGTTGATTTAAATTATGACCACAGAGCAAAAAAAAATTTCATCTTCTAACAATACTAACAATGGAATCCCACCTTCAATTATTCATTTTATTTGGATTGGAGGGACTCTTCCTGAAAAATATTTATTAGACTCTTTGATTAAATTGGGATTACTTGCTAAAAAACATGGGTTTAAAGTTTATTTATGGGTAGATGATTCTAGAAATTTTAGTAAGGCTATATCTAGATTAGCCTATGAAAAGTATCAATTTGATTTACAGATTACGCCAAACAATTTAGGAATTGAGTTAAAAGATATTCGTTCACTTATTGAAGAGATGCAAACAGATCCATTTTATCAGAATGACAATCGATTCAAGGATTTTTTATCTTATGTAAATCGTGAAATGATTGGCTTTAAAAATTTGGCCTCTGCAGCCGATTTTTTACGTTATGAAATTTTACGAGTAAAGGGAGGTTATTACTTCGATCTTGATACTGTGTTTTTGAAATTTAAGAATTTAGAATTAATCCCTGAGCCCTTACCTTATGGCATTAAACTTCATGGATTTGTAAACCATAATGGTGAATTAACTTCTGTCAATAATGATGTTATTGTCGCTATTCCTCATCATCCGGTTATAGAAGATGCTATCCATCATTCAATACAATCTTATAGGAAGCTAGATGGCGAAAATCAAGATTTTGATTATATATTAAGAATGCTTAAATTTCCTCTTCGGAAGGATCATACGAAAATGGATTTAAAACGCTATCCTTATTATCCCCCATATTTTGGCCTCAATAATATGTTTTTTAGTAAACGATGGGACTACACTTTAGATTCCGCAGGCCCAAATGCTCTTATATTTGGCTTGAATAACTATATAAAAAATATACAAAATAATAGTCCCGATATACCTCTAGGAACTATTTATAATGATTTAGTTATTAATCGAGTGACTAATTGGCCAGCACAGGAGTGTGAGCATCTTAGTTTAAGTAATATTCCTTTTAGAGGAGCTTCTGATCAGACATGGACAAACTCAAACTATAGAGTAAAAGGTTATGACGATAGTAGTATCCCTTCTTCTTTATTTTTAAAAACGTAAACGATACTCAAGATAAACGAATGAACACTATCTGGTTGGCTAAATTTTAAAAGGCTATGATTAGTAATGAGCAAGCATCATTTGCAGGTATTTTTTTTCAAGTGCTACAGTTTGTTTTTTATCTTTAGGACAATGATTTTAATTCATAGACATTTGTCCCATATTTGATTGATCCATTGCAAAAGCACATGAACTTATTAATGTAAGTCCTAAAAGTATTGAACACTTCTTCATTTCCCTATCTCCTAAATTAAGTAA
>NZ_MKTO01000049.1:0-31788 GCF_001897665.1 Legionella sp. 39-23
CCCTTTAGACACCTTCTCCCAAAGGGGAGAAGGGAGCATATTCTGATTTAGATGAAATGATTGCTTCTGGACGTAGGTTACAGGAATTAATTTTAATATTACCTACGAAGAAAATATTTATTTAGGCAACGTCCTTAAATTTTTTATAGTTTTCGGATTTTTTATGCACCAAGACTCATTAAAATTGCACTCTGTATGCACTCTATATTATTTTTCAAAATTCTGAAAACTTCATAACCATTTGATTTTATTGGTCGGAGTGACAGGAATTGAACCTGCGACCCCTGCCTCCCGAAGGCAGTGCTCTACCAGGCTGAGCTACACTCCGTGCTGGGTGAAGGCAAGCCGTAACCCAGGTTTTCAGGTATCAAAAAACTTCTCTTAATCCTGGTGTCGTTGGGTTACACCCAGACTACTGCAATCAATAGCTTCTTTGTAAAGCGAATTCAGCCAAATTGATAAGTGCCTGTTTATACTTGGTCTCGGGTAATATCATCAACGCGGATAATGCTTTGTCGACTTCTTGAGCTGCAATGTTCTTGGTATATTCTATTGCTTTTGTTTCCTCAAGAGCTACCAGAATATCAGGTAAAAAGTCCAAACTGCCTTTTTTCAGGCTTTCTATGATTTGTTGTTTTTGTCGCTCAGTACCATGTTGTAATGCATGAATTAAAGGTAATGTGGCTTTCCCATCTGCCAAATCGTCCCCAATATTTTTGCCGATAGTTTTGGCATCAGAACAATAATCCAGAGCATCATCTATCAGTTGAAACGCATTACCTAAGTGCAGGCCATAGGCATAGAGGCTGTCTTGCATTTCCTTGGAGGCTTTGCTGATGATTGGGCCTATACAGGCAGCAGCTGCAAATAAAAGAGCTGTTTTTGCACGAATTACATCAAAATATTCATCAAATGTTAGTGCCGGGTTATGACGATTCGATAACTGTTTTACTTCACCACAGCTGATCTCAAGTGCGGTACTGGCAAAAAGCTTAAGTACTTCTGGATTTCCGGAGTCAACGATGAGTTCGATAGATTGAGTAAAAAGATAATCGCCCACTAGAATGCTTGCTTTGCTACCCCAGATGTCGTTTGCGGTCTGACGTCCTCTTCTTAATGTAGACTCGTCAATGACGTCGTCGTGGAGTAGTGTGGCTGTATGGAAAAATTCCACCATAGCAGCCAATATAATATGTTCATTACCTTGATAGCCACATGCATTACTTGCTAAAAGAACCAACAATGGCCGTAGCCTTTTACCGCCACTTTCTATGATGTGATGGGACATATCATCAATTAAGCCGATTTGCGATTCAATTTTATTCACAATTAGAGTATTAACTGCATTAAAATCGTCACTAACCAGCGCGCGTATACTGTCAATCGACATTGTTTGTCCTCTACGATTCAATCAGCAAATGCTAAGGTTTGTACCTACGTATTGTCAAGTAAAAGTAGGCTTAACTTGTAAGTACATCTGAGCAAAGTTCAAGATTTCTCTTCTAAGTTCGGGCCTTAACTTTGGCTTATACATTAAATCGAAAATGCATTACATCGCCATCACAAACGATGTACTCTTTACCTTCCAGACGTAATTTTCCTGCCTCCTTCGCACCTTGTTCTCCTTTACAGGAGATGAATGCATCGTATGCGATGACTTCTGCGCGAATAAAGCCTTTTTCAAAGTCTGAATGGATAACGCCTGCTGCTTGAGGTGCGGTAGCCCCTTTAGAAATTGTCCATGCTCTGACTTCTTTAACTCCAGCAGTAAAATACGTTTGTAACCCTAACAATTCATAACCTGCACGAATCACGCGATGTAATCCAGGTTCACTTAAACCTAAGTCTTCCATAAACTCTTGGCGATCAGCTTCATCCAACTCAACTAACTCTGCTTCAGTTGCAGCACATAAAGCAACAATGCTGGCTTTTTCTTGCATTGCTAAATTACGAACTTGCTCTAGTAAAGGATTATTTTCATAGCCATTGTCATCGACATTTGCAATGTAAAGGACGGGTTTCGCTGTGAGTAAAAAAAGACGACGCGCGATAGGCTCTTCTTCAGTACTCAATTCAAGAGTACGAACAGGATGTCCCTCATCAAGATGCGCCTTGATTTTTTCCAGGGTTTTCATTTCAAAAATTGCTTCTTTATTGCCACTACGGCTGTTTTTTCCTGCTTTTAATATGGCTTTTTCAAGAGTTTCCATATCTGCTAAAGCGAGTTCAGTATTAATGACTTCGATGTCACTCAGTGGATGAACCTGACCTTCCACATGAACGACATCTGTATTTTCAAAACAACGGACTACATGCGCAATCGCATCGGTTTCACGAATGTTTGCTAAAAACTGATTGCCTAGACCTTCGCCTTTGGATGCTCCTTTGACAATACCTGCAATATCAACAAATTGCATGGTTGCTGGTAGTACTTGTTGTGGTTTTACTATGTCACTTAAAGCGTCAAGACGAGGATCCGGAACAGTAACTATTCCGACATTGGGTTCAATCGTGCAAAAAGGATAGTTTGCCGCTTCAATACCTGCTTTGGTGAGTGCGTTGAACAGTGTTGATTTACCAACATTGGGCAAGCCCACGATGCCACATTTAAATCCCATGTGTAGTACCTCTATTGTTAAAACTATACCAACTGTTACGCTACATTCCTATATTAGGACTTTTGCATTGTGGGTAACAGTGCCTATACATTCAATTGATTCATTGCTCTGGCTAAATCACCTGAGAATACGGAAGGCATTACTGCTATGCCTCTATCAATTGCGTCATAAATTAACTGTCTGTCTTGTGCTGAGGGTCTACTGAGCACAAATTGATGAACTAAGTCTCTGTGGCCTGGATGACCAATTCCTATGCGTAAACGGTGAAATTCTGCGCTACCTAATTGAGCTATTATATCTCTTAAGCCATTATGACCACCATGACCCCCACCTGTTTTAAGTTTAATGCGTCCTGGGGGTAAATCCAGCTCATCATGCACAACCAATATTTCTGCAGGTGCAATTCGGTAAAATTGACTAATAAGTCGGGTTGGTTGGCCACTATGATTCATAAAAGTTGTAGGTAAAACCAACTTAGTTGAGTGCTGATTTAACTCCAAATCAGTCAGCTCGGCTTGCATTTTTTTTTCCAGCTTAAAAAAGGCACTATGGCGCTGAGCTAGAGAAGAGACTAACCATTCACCAGCATTATGTCGAGTATGTTCATATGCTGAGCCTGGATTACGCAAACCGATGATAAGTTTTATGGCCATGGTGTAGCTCTTTGATAGGGTTGTAATGCTTTTGTAGCCTGGGTGAAGCGAAGAGCGAAACCCGGGCTTCGCTTTGCTCCACCCAGGCTACTTTTACTACGGTTACATTTTTTCAATCAAACTTAAAAGATTACTCTTCATCTTTTTCAGAGCTAACAGTAGGAACATCAGATGCAGGAACTTCTGTAGCTTCTGCTTCTTCTTCTGCTGCGCTGACTCTAGGCATGTGAATGCTTACTACAGGAGCGTCATGGCTGCCATCGGTCACATCAACAGTTAGTTGTACGCCTTTAGGTAATTTTAAGTGAGATAGATGGACAACATCATCCATTTTTACATCAGCCATATCTACAGCGATAAACTCAGGTAAATCTTTTGCTTGGCAACGAACTTCTACTTGAGTCATGGTATGGTTAATAATACCGCCAGCTTTAATACCAGGCGCTTTGTCTTCATTGATAAAATGAATCGGTACTAATTTAATCAGAATGTCAGTTTTGGAAACGCGTTGTAAATCCATGTGCATTACAACTGGCTTGTAAGGATGTCGTTGCAATGCCTTTAAAATAACATGTTCTACTTTGCCATCAATGGTGATATCAAAAACACTGGAATAGATACTTTCAGTTTCTAAAGCTTTGACTACCTTGTTATGCTGAAAATGAATTGACATTGGCTTTTTATCGCCGCCGTAAATTACACCAGGTACTTTATTTTCAAGACGACGTAGGCGGCGGCTCGCACCTTTCCCCATATCCGTTCTTGTTTGTGCTTCTAAAAGGATGTTTGACATTGTATACTCCAAAAATTTATAAAATCCCAAAATTTAATCCGCGACCAGATTAAACACCGGATTATGAATTAAAAAATCCGGAAAGGGTGGCGAAGTATACAATATTTTAAAATGAACTTGAAGTCATTGTCATAATTTCATAGAATATGCGACTTTATGAATTTGTGATAGCCAATCAGGCGAGTTGGAGAAAAATTATGTATGCGGTAATCAAAACTGGCGGTAAGCAATACACCGTGAAGGAAGGTGATGTGTTAAAAATTGAATTACTGCCTGAAGATGTTGGCAATGAAATACAATTTAAAGAAGTACTCATGTTGGCTGATGGCGATAAAATCGTCTGTGGCACTCCATTAGTTGCTAAGGCAACAGTAAAAGCTGAAGTGCTTGATCATGGTCGTCACAAAAAAGTCAAAATTATCAAGTATCGTCGTCGTAAGCACCACAAGAAACAAATGGGGCACAGACAATATTATTCGCAAGTTAAAATTACTGCGATAAGTAAGTAAGAGAGGATAGCAATGGCTCATAAGAAAGCAGGTGGTAGTACTCGTAACGGCCGCGACTCGAATCCCAAGTATCTTGGCGTGAAGCGTTTTGGCGGTCAATTTGTTAATGCGGGTGAAATTATTGTAAGACAACGTGGTACACGTTTTCATCCAGGGCCTGGCGTAGGTTGTGGCCGTGATCACACTTTGTTTGCCTTGGTTGAAGGTTTAGTACAATTTGTTGTCAAGGGTGAAAAAAATCGTAAATATGTAACTATAGTTGCAGAGCAGAACGAAGAAACTGCTGCAAACTAATTTGGTTAGGCCCTATTACTGTATCCTGGAGGTGGCAGTGTTCGTGCTGTTCTCTTAATCCTGGTTATAAGTATTTACCTAATTACAATGTTGTTATTAACCCCGGCAACGGGGTTTTTTTTTATTTTGAGGTTGGTCATGAAATTCGTTGATGAAGCAGTGATAAAAATAGATGCAGGCAATGGCGGAAATGGTTGTCTAAGCTTCAGACGCGAAAAATTTATTCCCAAAGGAGGCCCTGATGGTGGTGATGGGGGCGATGGAGGTAGTGTTTACTTCGAGGCAAGCACCGATTTAAATACGCTTATTGATTTTCGTTACATGCGTCATTACAAAGCAGGTAATGGTCAACCTGGTATGGGCGGAAATTGTACTGGGAAAAAAGGTGATGATTTAACAATAAAAGTGCCTGTGGGTACTATGATTTATGATGTGGATACTGGGGAATTGCTTGGCGATATTAAAGAGCCCGGCGTGCCAGTATTAATTGCCCAAGGTGGTTTTCATGGCTTAGGAAATACCCGTTATAAGAGTAGTGTGAATCGCTCTCCAAGACAAACTTCTCCTGGAAGTCCAGGGGAGTCGCGGCATTTACGCTTGGAATTACGTGTTTTAGCTGATGTGGGTTTATTAGGGTTACCTAATGCAGGGAAGTCTACTTTAATTCGCGCAGTTTCTAGTTCAAAAGCTAAAGTAGCTGATTATCCCTTTACGACCTTACATCCGGGGTTAGGTGTGGTTAGTGTTTCTTCACACAAAAGTTTTGTCATGGCTGATATTCCTGGCCTTATTGAAGGGGCATCCACAGGGGCAGGACTTGGGCATCGGTTTTTAAAACATCTTGCACGTACTTGTGTGTTACTGCATGTCATTGATGTTGCTCCCCTTGATGAGAGTGATCCAGTTGCCTCAGCCAAAGCAATTATTCATGAGTTAGCAGAATACAATCCTGAGCTTTTACAAAAACCTCGATGGTTGGTATTGAACAAAATCGATATGCTACCTGATGCAGCCAGTCGGGACGAACGAATACAAGCCATAGTAAAGGGCTTGAATTGGCACGATAAAGTATTTGCCATTTCTGCAATCAGCGGCGAAGGAACACAACAACTGTGTTATTCATTGATGCAGCTGATTGATGAGATGAAAGAGTCTGAAGCATAACCACTCTGCAGCATGCTCCACTACTGCAGCAGTACGATAGGGTATAGTATGAGTTTCATGCCCCCCCTGATCGCGATTGCTGTAGTCAATAATTAATTGTGCAGTTCCAAGTGTTTGTTGCTGCTGCCAATATTCTGCCAAGCCGTTGATATGGAAAAATAATCTATTTTTATGCTGGCCACTAAAGTCCAATAAATGATGTATATTGGGTTTGCTAAGCAATAATTGTAATAATCCACCCGTAGCCTCATCGATAATTGTTATTGGTTTATCAATGGATGCAATTAATTCTCGCAAATTTTCAGAAGCTTTTTTATCTACGCTACTAATAATATGTGGCTTAAGGATGGGGTCAACAACTGCTTTTACTTTATCGGCAAGATTTGGCGTACAGCGCACCTTAAATTCAATATAAGGTGATTCCCAGCGATAACCGGTTTGGCAATCAATATTCTGCAGTGCCTCTTCCAATTTTTGGGCTATTTCGCTTTCTGGCAAGCCAAAAATTCGCCATTTCAGTATTTGTTTTTGACTGTGTGTCGTCTGTTGCAATATAGGTAATACATGATGATTAAACATAGGCAAGCATTCTCGAGGGGGCCCGGGTAATAAAAAAAAGTGTTTATTATTCCACGGATAGTAACAACCCATAGCACTACCTACAGGATTAGGCAAAAGCTGGGCATGCTCAGGGAAAAGGCTTTGTTGAATATTTCCTGGGTTAAGGCCTAAGTGTGCATCACGCAGTCGGCTTGTTATATGTTCAAGAGCAGCCGCGTGTTGTATTAATGTCTGACCAGTAAATTGAGATAAAGCAAAGCGAGTGAGATCATCGGTGGTTGGCCCAAGTCCACCAATGATAATGATGATGTCATGTTTTTGGGTCAAAAAGTGTAAACTGTTGATGATATCTGCTTCTTTGTCACTACATGAAACATGAACACCTAAAGGTAAGCCTTCAGAGCTTAGCGCATGGGCAATATCATGGCTATTCGTATTTAAAGTATCACCATGAACTATTTCATCACCGGTTGCTAAAATGCCTACCGTCATTGTCTGTTTCCCTAGTGTTCAATATGAGTTTGATTTTATAGCATAATTTGAAAATTCTGTAATAGTTGTTGACATTTATCCGCAAATTGCCTAATAACTAAAAAAGGTGGTTTTTTTTTAAGATAACTACGCATCATACCACCTGCTTTTTGCGATATTTGTAATGAAGGAGAAATTATGGAATTTTCAAGCCGTTATGTAGCGCATGTTCCTGACGCTCAAGGGTTTGTTAATTATTCTGAAAAAGAAAACTCAATTTGGAGTATTTTATTTGAACGACAAATAAAACTACTACCAGGAAGAGCTTGTGATGAATTCCTAACTGGATTAAAGACGTTAGACCTTAATTCGCAGGCAATTCCACAGATTCCAGATCTAAATCAAAAGCTTAAAGCAAAAACGGGGTGGCAAGTGTCTGCAGTTGCTGCGTTAATTTCCGCTCGGGAATTTTTTGAATTATTGGCAACAAAACATTTCCCCGTGGCTACGTTTATTCGTAATGAAGAAGAATTGAATTATGTAAAAGAGCCTGATCTTTTTCATGAGGTTTTTGGTCATTGTCCCATGTTGACGGACAAGGTTTATGCAGAGTTTGTTTACGATTATGCTCGGAAAGTACTAACTTTCCCTGAGTCTGATTGGCCCTTATTGCAACGGATGTTTTGGTTTACTGTTGAGTTTGGTTTGATTAAAAGCGTGAATGGCTTGCGCGCTTATGGCGGTGGGATACTGTCTTCGATTAGTGAAACAGTATATAGCGTTGAAAGCGATATTCCGCTTAGAGCGATGTTTGAACCAATAGCGGCATTTCGTATGCCCTATCGTATTGACATGTTACAACCAGTTTATTTTGTGATTAGTGATTACCAGGTTTTGTATGATTTTGTTTTATCGGATATAGGTAAACTCTTGGCTCGAACTCGGGAGTTAGGGGAGTTTCCACCACTGTTTAAGGTGGATCCAAATAACCCTAATATTCATATTCGAGCATGTTAATCGATCCCTTTTTCCCATGAGTTTTAGGATATTTAAGTAATAGCTCATCTAGAAAAGGTATGTATATTGTAATGAGCAGCCAGTCTTGTTAACATCGAGCAACTGTTTGTTCATTGGCTGTCGTATGTCAAGGAGCATTATTTGATTAAAGTATTAATTGTTGATGACCATGCATTGGTTAGAATGGGGATTCGACGATTACTCGAAGACATGTCGGATGTAGAAGTAGTTGCTGATGCAGAAAGCGGTGAGCAAGCTTTAGCACTAGTAAAAAAACATTCCCCTGACGTGGTCCTCTTAGATATGAAAATGCCTGGAATTGATGGCTGGGAAGTAACTCGCCGGTTGAAAAAATCAAATCCCCACGTTAAGGTTATTGCTGTCACTGCAATGTGTTCTGATGTGTTGCCTACTCGTGTGTTGCAATTGGGTGCCATGGGCTATCTGACAAAAGAGTCCGGTGCTGAAGAAATGGCTGCTGCGATACGTAAAGTTGCCAAAGGAGAAAGGTATCTCAGTGCTGAAATTGCTCAGAAAATGGCGATCAACAGCTTGGAAGAAGTACAAGGTTCACCTTTTGATGTATTATCTGAACGTGAAATGCAAGTCATGTTGATGATTACTCGTGGCATGAATGTTCAAGAAATTAGCGACCGATTGTTCCTTAGTACTAAAACTATTAATGGTTATCGCTATCGTACATTTGAAAAATTAGGCATTAAAAATGATGTAGAGCTTACTTATTTAGCTCTGAAGCATGGAATTATAGAAAATCCTATTGATCTGGCATCAGAAGATTAAAGGTGTTTGTCTAGCCTGGGTGCAGCGTAGCGGAACCCGGGTTTAACCTAGCAGCGGTGCTCCCGAGTTCCGCTACGCTGCATCCAGGCTACAAAGCATCCAAACACCATTATTTAGATCAAAAATCATTGTTATTATTACTACATGAATATTTCTACTGAATTAGCGTTGTTCCTTACTAAGCTGCCTAATGAACCCGGTGTTTATCGTATGTTGGATGAAGCAGGTACTGTTCTTTACGTAGGTAAAGCATCCAATCTCAAAAAACGGGTCACGAGTTATTTTAATAAACAAAATACGGGTATTAAAACACGTTCTTTGGTGAGCCAAATTGTCTCTATAGAAATTTCTGTGACGCGCAGTGAAACAGAAGCTTTATTATTGGAAAGCAATCTGATCAAGACATTAAAGCCAAAATACAATGTTTTGTTGCGAGATGATAAATCCTATCCCTACATCCATCTTTCCAATCATCCTGATTTTCCACGAATTGAAAGCTATCGCTCTAAGAAAAAGCCTCTTGCAGGGGATTTTTTTGGTCCTTATCCTAGTAGTTCCGCGGTAAAGGAAACTATAGTAACGATTCAAAAGGTTTTTAAAATTCGTAACTGTCGAGACAGTTATTTTAATGCCCGTTCAAGACCTTGTTTGCAATATCAAATCAAACGATGCACAGCACCTTGTGTCAATTATATCACTCCAGAAAATTACAAACGCTCAGTGCACGATGCCATGCGATTTTTACAAGGGAAGTCTCAATTAATTCTCGATGAACTTGCCAAGCGAATAGACAAAGCAGTAAGTGAATTGAATTTTGAAGAGGCTGCACTTTTGCGGGATCAAATTAAAAGTTTACGTTTGGTGCAAGAACAACAGGGTATTTTACAGTTGCGCGGTGATGCAGATGCTATTGCAATTGAGGTAAGTCCCGGTTTTGCCTGCGTTCAGTGTGCGACAATCCGTGAAGGCCAAGTATTAGCAAGCCATAGTTATTTTCCTTCTGTGCCGCAAAAAGGTTTGGATGATGAATTCAATATGGATGATTTGTGGCAACAAACTTTTGATGCATTTGTAGGATTCTATTATTTGGATAGCCCAGAGAAAATCCCTGCTTTAATTATTACTAACCATGATTTGGTTGATCACCAATCACTAGAAGAGGTCTTATCACAACAACGCGGTAAGTTATGTAAAATCCAAGTTAGTCCTCGTGGTATAAAATCCCGTTGGATGGATTTTGCACTTAATAATTTGCGTGTTTCAGTGGCTGAATATGTTACAAAACACGCCACAATGAAATCTCGTTTTCATGAGTTAGAGCAATTTTTAGGATTAAACGAGGCGATTCAACGCATGGAGTGTTTTGATATCAGCCATACCCAGGGTGAAGCAACCGTGGCATCGTGCGTGGTGTTTGATCATGAAGGGCCTTGTCCTAGTGAATATCGACGTTTTAATATCGAAGGCATTACTCCAGGAGATGATTATGCGGCAATGGAACAGGCAATTACGCGTCGCTTTAAACGCTTAGTAGAGGCTCAATCATTGCCGGATGTGCTCATTATCGATGGAGGCAAGGGGCAAGTTGCTGTAGCTCAGAAAGTACTCTTATCTTTGGGGATCTCAACAGTGCTCTTACTTGGTGTTGCTAAAGGGCCTTCACGAAAAGCTGGATGGGAAAAGCTGATTTTAGTGCATGAGGCACGTGAGCTAACTTTGCCCGATGACTCCAAGGCGTTACATTTGCTCCAACATATTCGAGACGAGGCGCATCGGTTTGCTATTACGGCTCACCGTAAAAAAAGACAGAAAAAGAGATTGGATTCAACGCTTGAAGATATTGAAGGCGTCGGAGCAAAACGTAGGCAAGCATTGCTGCATCGTTTTGGCGGAATCCGAGAGCTTGCCAAGGCTCCCATGGACGAAATTGCTAAAGTATCCGGTATTAGTGAACATCTGGCACAACGTATTTTTCAATTTTTTCATGGAGAAAACGTGTAGCTATGAAAATTGTAGCCTGGGTGTAGCGATGCGGAACCCGGGAATTACTGAACTCCATTTCTGCCCCAACCCCCTGTACTACTACACTCCGCCCAAGCAACTTATTATTAAACAAGAATATTCTTCATAACCCTAGCAAAAACTCTAGTATTCGTACTAAACTTAAATTAGATATGCTCGAATAATAATTAGAATAAATTGATATTTAAGCACAAATCTTGCATGTAAAAAAATAAAAGTAAGGTGAGAGGGGGGCATATGTATAAATTACTTTCAACTGCATTAATGATGTTTATGGTTGCCGTTGCGCATGCTGGTAATTTTTATGGCACTGGATTATGCGGTTACCCACAGTACAATTGTATTAAGGTGGAGTCGGGACAAAGTTGGGAAACCTTATTTCCGGATGAAAAGCAACGGGATATCGTCCAAAAAATCAATCGTACTTATAATCCCTTATGGACTGGTAAGGTGATTGCCGTTCCAAAAAATCTAGCGTACCTCACTGTTTTTGATGTTTCTCCTTTCCCGCTAAAAATTCCAAATGAACATCAAAAACAAATTATCGTCGATCAAGATAAACTGGCTTTTGGAGCCTATGACGCCGAAGGTAATTTGGTGAGATGGGGACCAATTTCATCAGGAAGAGATCGATGTCCTGACGCCAATCGTTCTTGCCGCACTCTAACAGGGATTTATCGAGTATTCAGTAAAGAAAATGAAAAATGTGTGTCCGATGTGTTCCCTATCGGTAAAGGTGGCGCGAAGATGCCTTTCTGCATGTTTTTCCATAAAGGTTTCGCATTGCATGGTTCTTCAGACATTCCAGGAGTAAGAGCAAGCCATGGATGTGTTCGCATGTTTACCGAGGATGCTAAATGGTTAAATCTGAATTTTGTTGAGTTATCAAGCGAACGAAATAATTTTAGGGGTACAACAGTTATTGTTCGTCCAATAAATGACAGTGAGTGAGAAATAAGATGAATACAATTAAAAAAATCACTTCGATTTCATTGATGCTTTTCTTGGGGCTACTGTCTACGCACCTTGATGCAGCCAAATCTAAAAAAATTGATCCTAAAGAAGCACAAGCTAAGGCAGAAAAAGAAGAGGCTCGATTTCCTATAGGATGCAGGCCGGTGGGATATAAAGAAAGTTTAAAAGTATTGTCTCTTTTTCCTGGAAAAGAGGGGGCTTTGCAATCCTTGTATTTCTTTTTTAATCAATTGCCACAAACTGTGAGTCTGTATCAAATGCGAGATGAAGACAGTCAGTATACTACTCGATACAATCATACAATAGGTGGCCGTCAATGGGCAGCTTTGGCTACCGGAGAGCCATTAGTCAAATTTATTTGTACTTTAGGTGATGGCAAAACCTCTTATGGAAAAATTATTGATTGTGCTGATACGATAAAAGTATGTGAATATGTCAATGTTAAGTTTGGTTTAAATAATAAAGGCAATTTCTGGATAGTAGATGGCACTACAAGAAATGGGGCCGTTAATGAGGTGGTGCATTATGGCATAATACCGGGGGTATAATCTGAAAGTATAATAATCAAAATTCAGGTGAAATTGCCGTGCAAAGAGGGAGAATTTTCATGAAAGCGCTAGTACCTTGGGTATGTTTATTCGTTGCATCAGCAAGCCAACATGCTTTTGCTGATGATTTCAGTGCCTATCGATTAGGGAATTATAATAAAGCGATAGAGCCTTTAATGAATCAATCAGGGAAAAATGCAGTTGCTGATTACTACTTGGGGCGAATTTATCTTTATGGATATGGTCAATTAAAAAATACTCAATTGGCGATGCGCTATTTTACCCAATCAGCGCAAAAAGGGTATCTTCCTGCAATCCAGATTCTGGCCAAATACACTTTATTACATGAGAAAGATCCACAACAGGCTTTTGCATGGTTTAAAAAAGCGGCAGATGCTGGCGATGTTGATGCACAAATGTTTACAGCAGCGGCATACATGTATGGGGTTGGCGTAAAGCGTAACTCGGATGCTGCTACTCGTTATTACATTAATGCGGCAAAAAATGGTAACTCTATTGCACAATTTACTTTAGCAGCGAATTTTATTGATAGTCGTAATTCAGCAAATAAAAAATTAGGTCTTATCTGGTTAAATAAGGCTGTGAACAATGGTAACACCCAGGCAATAACCAGATTGGGACAACTTTATCTTGAAGGGAAGCTGGTTGATAAGGATGAAAAGAAAGGTGAGGAATTACTAAACCAAGCAGCTGCTCAAGGTTTTGCACCTGCAATGGTTGCTTTGGGTGAGTTGGCGCTGCAGAACAATCAAAAAGAACAAGCCTTGAAGTGGTTTACCCAGGCAACAAATCAGCATAATGATGAAGCATATTTGGATTTGGCTCATATTTATTTACAAACTAAAAGCCCAGTTTATGATCCAAAAACTGCCTTCATGTGGACCTTAAAAGCAGCGCAAGATGGCTTACCACAAGGAAAACGTGAATTGGCTGCAATGTATCAAAAAGGGATAGGCGTAGATGCTGATCCTAATTTGGCTAAGCAATGGCTCAATCAGGCGAATCAAGACGAAAGCTCAAAAAATCAAGAGGCTGCTTTAGCACAGGCAGCACTTTGGTTAAGTAATGGTACAACAGATAAATTGGAGCAAACAGACTTTCAAATGAAAGGAATATTGAGTGCTTGGCAAAATCCCACAGTATTAGGCGATTTTGCTTATAATCAGGCACCACAATTGAAACGGGTCATGCGTCAATCTATTTTTAAACCCCAGTTTGAATTAGTTCAACCTAATGATGTTCCTATAACCAGTTACTATGATGCAATTTTGAATAAAACCCCTGGTTTTCAGGCGAATCAATGGACATATCCTCTCTATCCTCTGGATCAACAATTATCTGCTTTAGATAGGATAAATACGCCAATATATGCCCAAATAAATCAACCCGTACCTTATATTGATGCCAATTATTATGATTATGATGATAATTCACAAGCCAGTGTCATAGATTTATGGACTCAAGGATGGCAAGCACAACTTAACTATATGTGTATGTTTAATCATTTATACTTTAAGGCGATATTGGGAGATGCTCAATCACAATTTCAAATAGGGCAAATGTTTCAATATGGCATTGGTGTGGCGCAAAGTGATTCTTCTGCAATTATTTTTTATCAAAATGCAGCGCAACAACAACATTTGGGCGCTGAATACAATTTAGGGATTTTATATTTGCAGCATGCCAAGGACAAACAAGATTATCAGCTTGCATTAAATGATTTGACTGATGCGGCTTTTAAAGGCAATAAAAAATCTCAATATGTTTTGGCTAGAATTCTGTCACAAGGCATAACTGGCCCAGACGGCACAGTATACATCCAACCAAATCAAGAACAAGCGACGTCTATGTTATATCTTGCTGCAGCGAATAATTATGGCCCTGCAGAATATGAGTTAGCAGATAACTTAGCACGTCAAAATGATAGTGGCTTGAGTGTGAATGTGAGACAGCACAAAATAGCGATGATTCGTCAATTGTATCAAGGAGCAGCAGAGCGTGGTGTTTCTCAAGCGTTACTGCCGCTTGCGTTTTATAATGCGATGGATCAGGACAAACAAAGACAAGCACACGCTTTTCTGGTTGCTAAGGAACAAGCGGCTACTGGTGATGAAAACGCTGCGTTATTACTCGGTTTGCTCTATGACAGGGGTATTGGTGTAAAAGCAGATCCAGGACAAGCGATTACTTGGTACCAACAAGCAGGACAAAATGCGGTGAGCGATTTTATCCTGGGGACTTATACTGCTGAAGGAAAAGGAATTGCGAAAGACAAGCAAAAAGGTATCGCGCAATTACAGCAATCTGTTGATGACAAGTTCTCATATGCTGACTTTAATATGGCAGTATTAGAGAAACAAAGCAAAGAAGACTTTTTACCTAATTTGATCCGCTCTTATAAATTAGGGAACAGTCATGCTGGTATTGTTTTAGCTGATTACTATTTAGCAGAAAATTCTGATCCGCAAAAAATGCAAGAAGCCAAACAAATTTATACCGGCTTGGCTGCAAAAGGAGATCAGTATGCGCAATTGAAATTAGCTTTTATGCTGGAAAAAGGATTGGGTGCTGAACCTAACTTGGCAGATGCACAACGTTGGTACACTGCTTCTGCGGAGCAAGGCAATCCTCTTGCTCAGTATTTATTAGCCCAATTTTATCAACTGGGTGAAAGTGGAGAGCCTGATTATAGTTTGGCTAAGCAGTGGTATCAGAAAGCAGCCACAGCTCTGCCAGAGGCTTCTGTCGCCTTAGGCTTTATTGATGAAACAGTCAATGATAATTATGCTCAGGCGTTAAAAGATTATGAACAAGCTGCCGCAAAAGGGGATGCTTTAGGGGTATATAATCTGGCGCTCATGTATTTATATGGTAAAGGAACGCCAGTCAATTACCAAAAAGCCAGAGACTTATTTGTGCAAGCAGCAACTCAGCAGGTTCATGAGGCAATGAATCAATTAGGAGCAATTTATTTCAATGGCTTGGGGCAATCTCGTGATACGCAACAAGCTTTATCCTGGTATCAAAAAGCAGCGGCTTTAGGAAATGCTAATGCGCTTTACCAGTTGGGATTATTGTCTGAAACGGGAGTTACTACCAAGCTTGATTTCAATAGCGCACTCAAATACTACCAACAATCTGCAGATAAAGGGAATGAGAAAGCGATGTTGGCTTTAGCAAGAATGTACCATTATGGTTTGGGTGTTGAGAAAAACCCAAAAATGGCCGCAAGTCTTTATGAAAAATTGGCCGTACGTCAAAATGCTTACGCACAATATCAATTAGGTACTTATTATCTTGAGGGCACTGCGGGTGAGCGTTCTGTTTCTAAAGGCAAGCAATTATTGCAGCAGGCCAGTGATAATGGCTGCATGCAGGCACGTAAAGTTTTACAGAGATTGGAAGCACAAACTCAAGCTCGTGTCAGTTTTATTGAGCCTGTATTGATGAATAAAGTGCCTGTTACTGCAGGACAAACTGCAGATTTTATGTATCTAGAAGCAGTAAATGAGTGGAATCAAGGAGATGAAATTTTATCACGTATGATTTTACAGCGTTTAGTGACCCAATATCCCAATTTCGCACCTGCAAAACGTACTTTTGATCAATTGAATCAAGCACGAAGAGTAAGTATTTATGGTTAGGTAATTCACCAGTTTAGTCCCGGGTGATGCATGGCATAACCCGGGAAGTACAGCATGATGTTCCTGCTTATTCGTGATTGACCAAGTAGCACTATTAATGCAAAAGCAAAGGATAACAAAGAAACACATATCACATGGCCGGTAGTAACTCCAACGTTCTCCTTTCTTTTTAAAGTATAACTGCTTTAAATTTAAGGCAGTTACACCGATTGCACATCTAAAATATCGCAATGCAATAAGCTTCTTGTATATAAAATCATATGCTATCATAATAAAAATCAACACTGTATTTTTTTAGGCCAATACTTACATGGGCGGTAAAACTTCATTCCACTCCGGTTTTCTCACTACACCATTCGCTCAATATCAAGGTGATAAGTCTCCTGAGCTTTCAAAAGATGACTTAGATTGGTTGATTGGAAAGCTTTATCATTTTGTAATGAATACCCCTAAGGCCAGTGATTTGCTGCAAAGTAATTTTTCCTACTGGCTAACTTACGCCCTTCAAAGTGCTGTAAGCTTGTATGATGAGGGTGCAGTACAACAGATTTGTTCGCTTTTTTATCAATTGAACTCTGCTGAAAATCCAGATATTTTAATTTCAATTTTTGCGCAGTCCCTTGGCGGAAAATTTGCAGGGCAAACTGTTGCTTATGCATGGATGGACAGTCTCTTTTCTGCAACTTACGACCCCAGAAATACCTCAGCAGTTGTTGCTATACACTATATTTTTAGTCAACTGTTAGAGCAAAAGGGAGATGCTCTTTCTAATGTTGTCACAAAAAATATGGAGGAAGGGAGCGAAAAAGGGAAAAATGCGATTCTTGTACTTACGCGTGCTTTGGCAAATGCTACTACACCGACCACTCAGTCTACAGCTGAGTTACTTGCTAAACTCTTGATGGGATTTGTTAAAAAGTCTCCAGCTATTCTGGGTACTTCTTTGACTCAGGAAATTAGACATGGTTCTTTTCAAGGTAAAAGTGGCGTCTATGTTTTAGCGGGTGCAATAAATAATGCGGTAGATAATAATGCGAAACTCATACAGCTAATTAGTGACATTCTGATCGATTTGAATAAAATTTGCTCTCAAGATTTGATTGATGCTTTATGTAAAATTCATGATCAAGGTCCTTATAAAGGGAAACATGTTCTACACATTATTCTGATTTCACTTGTTTCTGCTGCATACAGCAGACGAAGCTCAGAAGCTGTAAAGACTTTAACTCATCTAGTGCACCACTTGTGGAAGAAAGATACGAGTGAAAAAGTTAATTTAGCTTTAATGGACACCATTCATGATGGGGAGCATGTTAATCTAAATGGCATTATGATGTTAGTGCGTGCCATGGTTGCTGCAATCGACCATCAAATTCCAATAGCGCAAATATCTGACTTTTTAGTTGATTTGATTCAGACAGGTCCTAAAGGGCTAGGCGATGCTTTTATGCACTGCGCGCCTGAAAGTACGATTGGCGATTATACTCATTCGCCTTTAGTGCTCTTAATTAGTGCCCTACAAAATACTCAAGATGTGGTTTCGAAAACAAACGTTCATGATGTAATCATTAAGCTAGCAGGCTCTAAATCAGCGATTGAAATGTTGTTTTCATTAAGTGGTGATGAAAAATTATTTTTTATTGGCGAGTTGAAAAAAGTTCATTCTCTGACTGATAAACAGGTAACCTGGCTTACTGAAACTGATAGTAAGACGTTAAAAGCAAGCTCTGCTTCCCTGGATTCTCGTTTTTTTTTGGGAAAAAATAGCATGTGTAAAGGGCCGCATTTTTTTGCAACATTCCCCCCCATTCCTAAAGCTGATGAACAAAAAAATAGTTACAGTAAAGAAGACAGTTATCAACGGCATGATGATAGAGAGGTCAGTTTCGGGTGTTGTAGCCTTTAGATTGATATCTATTCCCCATATACACCTTCATTAGTTAATTGTTTTTATTAAAGCAATAGGTACTTTTCATAGGACTATAAATGCAAGCAAGGATTGCTTGTATTTTAAACATAGGTTAAAATATGCAACCAATATGGATCTTTTTTTGCATTTTATAAATTGATGGTGGTTTATTATGCCTAATCCTTTTTTTGTTTTTTTAAAGAAAAAACATACTGTCCCTAAAGTTACTTCTTATACAAATACGAAACAAACTAACGAGCTTCAACTGCTTGCCGCTTCGGGTAATAACGCGGAATACCGCAAGAAAGAACAAGAATTTAATGAAGAAGGCTTGAAATTTAGATTGACCAAGGGCGTTGTCTATGAAATTAGGGATGAAGGAGAGGAAATAGAGGTACAAGTTGCAGTGCAGGTTAAAGGATACACTTTAACTTGGTACTTTTGGACTCAAGATGGACTGGATCAGTACCCCCAAGCGTTTAGAGATAAATTATTTAATGCTGCAGCCAAAGTTCAAAGAGAAGAAGTTGAGGATGGATGTGATTTATATCTCCGAGGCAGCGATGAACTCCATGGTAAATTAATGCACCATGATAAAACAGAATTCTGGCAAAATCATAACCATTATCGATTAAAAAATAATAAGTCCTATACTCCAAAAGAATTTAATCAACATTTGCGTGGTCTTGCAAAAACAGAAATTTATCAAGAATTTTTTAGCGACGGTGAAGTTGAAGCGCTTTGTCAAAAGTTTGCAGAGTTTCATGCAAAATGGGTGAAAAAGGAAGGAACTGCCCCTTCACTTGAAGAGCAATACTTGAGTGATCCTTCACAAAAATTAGACCTAGAAGATGTGATTGAGTTAGAGCTATTTTCTCATCAACAAGAACCTTGCCGAATTAATCTTTCTGAATTAAAGGTAGACTATGAAAAAGCAAGGAAGGAAATAGAGCGGATTGTTAGCGAGGGTCTAACAACGGACAAACTAAGTGTATTATTAGCGAAAGTGGATCAGGAGTATAATGATCTTGTGGAGTTTAGAAAGCTAGGCGGAAGCAGAGGGCTTACTCCCGAGATAACTGATCCGTCTAAACTTAGAGGAACGCGATATCAGGTGGGTTCGGGGCCAGGACGAGATGATAAACTTAAAAAGGAGCTACCAGACGTTCCAAAGTGGGCGCATAGTGTTCAAGCTGCTGTGGCAAAAGCAAAGGAGTTTATACTTGAGGATGCGAGAAAAAGGTTGGCTGTACCTAAGGATGTTAGTAGAGCACCAGAGGTAGTAACGGTAAATGTTCCAGTGAGAGTGCAAAACGAGCACCCCATGGTAGAACAGCTAGACGCAACACCTAAGGTACCTGTACCTGTGAAGAGCGAGCACCCTATGGTAGAACAGCGAGGCGCAACACCTAAAGTACCTGTGAGCATTTCTTTTCTTGGCGACTTACAAAAAGAAAATGAACAGGCAAAACAAAGTGCAAAAGAAGTCGTAATAATGTTACATGTTTAAGCACAGCGCTAATTACATTGAGGAAAATAGAAATGGGTAGACTTTTTCAGGACAATAAAGAGCATACTAACCGAGTTGTTGAAAAATTTGCTGCAGCCGAATCAAAGGCTGGGGATTTGTGCCAAACATTGGCTGCCCTTCAAGATGAACTTTATGTGGTACAAACAAAGGAGCAGTTCGATGGGGTCGTTCAAAAACTGATCGACGAGGGAAAAATAGTTCATCAATTTTTATTAGAACTGATGAGTGGGGCTGATAAAGAGGTTATGCCAAAAGTGATGGCGCATTTGACTTCTCAACCTAATTTCGAACACATACGGACCTTGTTGAATTACACAGAACTTGCAGCGAAAAGTATTGTTGCTAAAAAAGAGTTATTGAGTGTGCAAGAATCACTAACTGATTTAACGAATGAACAAAGTGAAGCATTATTGCTTTTCATCACGAAATTAAAAGAACTTAAACCAATTACAGAACTACTTATGATGCAGGAAGAAGCATTTAAAAAACGTCTTGGCGCGGCAAGTTCACTAGATGAAGTTGATGAAATAGAAGCTCAAATCCAAAAGAAAAACCAACTTATCGAAGGGGCCTTAGAGAGATTAATACCTTATCCTCAAGATGAAGTAGTTGCAGGACAGATTATTAAACTGATGCAAACCAATAGTCATCTGTTGACTATATTACAATCATTCGATCTACATGAATCATTAATGAATGATATACTCCATGCAAGAGGAACTGTAGCCGCAAACATGGAATCTTCTCACATGGATGATGACCAGCCACTTCCTCCTTCTCTTTCCTGTTGACGTGCAGGCTGGGCTGTAAAGCCCAGCGTTTGCTGAATTAATTGTTGCTCACGAGTTTAGATCTCAATTAATCATTACTATTAATTATTAAAAACTTTGTGTATAAAAAGTTGATGACGTATCAGAGTCACACGCCAAGCTGTTTTATTGATGGCTAACAAGAAATGTAATAAAGAATCGAACTGGCATTGCCAGTTCGAAGCAAATGAATTATACGATTAAGCAGACATTGCCTTAACACGAGCCACTAAACGGCTTTTAATACGAGCAGCTTTATTTTTATGAATTAAGCCCTTTCCAGCCGCTGTATCAATAACTGGTTGTGCTTTGCTATAGGCAGCTTGAGCGGCTTCTTTGTCACCTGATTCAACAGCTTTAATTACATTTTTGATGTAAGTGCGGAACATTGAACGTGCACTGGCGTTGTGTTGACGTAATTTTACGTTTTGGCGAGCACGTTTGATCGCTGATTTAATATTTGCCACTTAAAAATCTCCACTCATTCAGACGGTACAAAAAGATGATGATCATGCACAATGAGTTAGAATTTGTCAATAGACTTCTTTGTTTCTAAAGTATAAATTGATGCTATCTATTGCGATATGTCTTATTTATAGGCATAATCAGTTGGGCAATATGGAACCAATGCCTCTTTAGCAATTAAATTTTACAGTTCTATACTCGTATTTTGGTTATGAAAATTAATTCATTTAGGTATATCATAAGTATTTTATTTCATGCATAAAAATTATGTCAGCAACAGAAACAGAGATTATGGTACCTAAACGACAGAGCTTACTGCGTTCAACGACACTGGTTTCCGTCATGACCTTTATTTCACGCATAGTGGGTTTTGTACGTGATATGGTTCTTGCCAATTTTTTTGGTGCCCAAGCAGGAATGGATGCCTTTTTTGTAGCTTTTCGCATTCCTAATTTTATGCGTCGTCTCTTTGCAGAGGGCGCTTTTGCACAAGCCTTTGTACCTGTACTTGCGGAATATCAAAAAACACGCTCTCCAGATGATGTTCGCGTTTTTATTGCGCGTATCGCTGGCTATCTGGGATCAATTCTTAGTGTTGTTACTTTAATCGGGATATTTGCGGCACCCGTGATCATCTTTTTATTTGCGCCTGGTTTTAGTCATGACAGTAGCCGTGCTGTATTGGCAACAGAAATGTTACGGATTACATTTCCTTTTTTGATGCTGGTTTCATTAACCGCTATGGCTGGGGCTGTATTAAATACCTATGGTTATTTTGCAATTCCTGCATTTACACCAGTATTGTTAAACATCAGTATGATTCTTGCTGCACTTTATTTATGCCCTCATTTACCAAGTCCTGTAGTGGGATTGGCTTGGGGTGTTCTGATTGCAGGTATTGTGCAATTGCTTTTTCAAATCCCTTTTTTGCATCAACGTAATTTATTAGTCAAGCCACGCCTGGTTAGAAATGATGCGGGGGTTAATAAAGTACTCAAACTTATGATCCCAGCTTTATTTGGTGTTTCTATTGCCCAACTTAATTTAATGGTTGACAGTATTTTTGCTTCTTTTTTAAAAGTTGGCAGTGTGTCATGGTTGTATTACACCGATCGTCTTACCGATTTTCCATTGGGGGTTTTTGGTGTAGCGATTGCAACCGTGATTCTTCCTCATTTATCGCGAAGGCATGCAGAACAAAGTTTAAGCCAATACTCGAGTGCCTTAGATTGGGGATTACGCTCCATTTTACTTATAGGAATTCCCGCTGGTTTAGGATTGTGTTTATTTGCTTTACCACTGATTGCGAGTTGCTTTGCTTATGGTAAATTTACTGCTTATGATGTGATTCAGACTCAAAAAAGCTTAATTACTCTTGGAGCAGGTGTACCTGCTTTTATGATGATAAAAGTATTGGCTTCAGGTTTTTATGCACGACAAGATATCAGTACCCCAGTTAAAGTGGGGGCGATTTCTATGGTGGTTAATACCTTACTCTGTTCTCTATTTGTTTGGCACTTTGCCCATGCTGGTTTGACTTTAGCTTCTGCATTAGCCGGTTATGTCAATTGTGGGGCTTTATTATTTTTATTGATTAAACGTGGCGTATTTAAACCCTCACCAGGATGGTTAAAATACAGTATGCAATTGTTTTTAGCGAATGTGGCAATTAGTATTTATTTAATTTTAATGAGTGGGACAGTAAGTTATTGGCTCGGAATTTCTCCAGTGATGCGCTTAAGCATCTTATGTGGCCACGTATTTATTGCTGTAGTCATTTACTTATTAGTTTTGGGATTAACTGGACTTAGACCCGCTCATTTTCGTGGCCAAGTGAAGGAATAAAAAATGCAAGCAAAGTTATTTTATGAGACTCAGAGCGATGGTGCTATTCCTCTTTATTTGATGTCACAATCTCAAAGAGAAGAAGAGAGCAGCATGCTTACTTCTGCAGAACAGAATTGTCTTGCTTTGCATCAGTTTAAAGGGAAAATAGGGGATTCATGTTTTATCCAGAATGCAGATGGATTAATTGATAAAGCATATATCGGGACAGGTGATGGGAATTATGTTCAGGCTTTAGCAAATGCAGCACTAGTCCTTCCACCAAATATTTATCAGGTACAAGGCAGATGCCCTCAGGAAGCAACAATGAATTGGGCTTTGGCACAATATCGCTTTGAAGCATATAAAAAATACGAGATGCGGCCTCGTATTTTAGTTGTTCATCCGGATGATTTGAATGATCTGCTGGCATTAACCCAAGCCCAATTTTTAGTAAGGGATTTGGTAAACAAACCAACTAGCGATTTAGGTCCAAAAGAATTAGCTGATGTAGTGGAGCAATTAGCACAGACCTATCAAGGGAACTTTAAGCAATGGGTTGGCGATGAATTACTAAACAATAATTTTCCAGCAATTCATGCCGTTGGGCGTGCCTCCAAGTCAGCACCGCGCTTGTTGTCATTAACTTGGGGGGATGAGAAAAACCCTCGAATTACCCTTGTAGGAAAGGGAGTTTGTTTTGACAGTGGTGGCTTAGACATTAAATCTGCCTCTGGCATGCGGTTCATGAAAAAAGATATGGGTGGCGCAGCACATGTCATAGGGCTCGCACAATGGATTATGACTCGTAATTTACCTGTGCGCTTACAAATGCTTATTCCTGCTGTAGAAAACTCTATAGGACCTGATGCATTTAGACCTGGTGATGTCTTAACAATGCGTAATGGTTTAACCGTAGAGATCCATAATACAGACGCAGAAGGACGTTTGGTTTTGGCCGATGCTTTAGTAAAAGCATGTGAAGAGCAGCCCGAGCTACTGATTGATTTTGCTACATTAACAGGAGCTGCAAGAGTTTCTGTTGGTACTGAAATCGCTGCACTATTTACCAATAATGATCAATTGGCTGTTGATGTAACCGCAGCGTCTCAACAAGCAGCTGATCCTATTTGGCGGTTGCCTTTATTTGCTGTATACGAAGAGTTGCTGCGTTCCAATGTAGCGGACTTGGCCAACTCCAGTGATCATCCTTATGCCGGAGCAATTGTTGCTGGATTATTCCTACAACGCTTCGTGACAAAATCCATACCATGGATGCATTTTGATATTATGGCATGGAACTTGGGCAATAAACCTGGTAAACCTGAAGGTGGTGAGGCGATGGGGTTACGTACGGTTGCTGAGTATTTGCTACGAGTATATGGGTAGCCCAGTTGCTTACAATCATGATCTGTTTTTTGCTTCATTCCAGGTAACATAGAAAATCTGGTTGCTTGCAACCAGGCTACAACTATTTCAAAAAGGAGATTTTATGCTGGTGACGTTTCATACAGATGCTTATGAAAATATTACTTATTTTGCGGATGTGGCGAAAAGTTTGCTTTCTCTAATGGGGCATAGTGGCACTATTCCAGGAGCGATTAAAGCCGAAAATCTTCCTGAGGCTTTAGAGAAGTTGCAGTCTGGTCTCGGTACAGAAAAAAAAGTTGTTGAAAATGAAGAGGACGGTGAGCCCCAAATCAGTTTGGCAAAACGTGCTGTTCCTTTAATTAGTTTGCTGCAAGCGGCTATCAAAAAAGATAAGGATGTGCTCTGGGATTAATGCATTTCTTGGTAGCCTGGGTTTCGCTGCGCTGTACCCAGGCACGGTTTTGGATTCCATTTTGTTGACTATTCAATCGATCTGATGCGTATGTAATTCGCAACCTTTGGCTCTATAGTCTCTATAATGTGCACGACTTTGTTCTTTATCGGTTTCTTCGTTGATTACGATTTCCATAATGCGCTTAAATTTGGGGTAAAAATCCGGAATATAATTCGCAAGATTCAATAAAATATCATTAAACCCTCTTGGTTCACGCCCATAGCCAATTTGAATTGGGGGAGGCGGTTCAGGTCCTTCTCCTTGTAGGTTATGTGGGATAAAACTGTCTTCTTTGAAAGTCCATAACAGTTCGTCCAGTAATTCAGCATCCTGCTGGTTATTACATAAAACATAAACTTTATGTCCTTTAGCATAAGCTTTTTCCAAAAGGCGGCAGGCGATTAGCCAACGTGCATCGTTCTGGTTGCTTGCTAATAAATAAAAATCAACGCGAATTGATGGCATGGCGTATTATTTGAGTTAATAAGGGAACAGGTCTGCCTGTTGCGTTACGATTTTTACCAAAAATCCAGGCCGTACCTGCGATATCTAAATGTGCCCAACGATATTTTTCAGTAAAGCGGGACAGGAAACACGCGGCAGTAACACTACTCGCAGTACGATCAAAATTTGCATTGATCATATCTGCTAAAGGGCTATCAAGCGCATCTTGGTATTCATCATCCAAAGGCATACGCCAGACTCGGTCATTGCTTTCTTTTGCTGCCGCTTCGATTAACTGTGCAAGCTCTTCATCTTGGGTCATAAAACCTGATGCTACAGTACCCAGAGCAACAATAATACCACCTGTTAACGTTGCGACATCGATGACAAATTCGGGTTGATAACGCTCTGCATAGGTTAATGCATCAGCTAATACCAGACGGCCTTCGGCATCTGTATTAATGATTTCAACAGTTTGTCCTGACATACTGGTGACAATATCACCGGATTTGACAGCAGTGCCACTTATCATGTTTTCAGCACTGGCAATCAAACCGATTATATTAATGGGGAGTTTCAGTAAAGCACAGGCTTTTAAAGTACCCAATACACTGGCTGCACCTGACATATCATATTTCATTTCATCCATAGCATTGGCAGGCTTGATGGATAATCCACCAGAATCAAAAGTAATGCCTTTGCCTACTAGAATGATTGGTGGCGCATCTTTCGCACCTTTGTAATGAATGTCTATGAGTCTTGGTGGCTGGGCTGAACCTTGAGCAACTGCTAATAAAGTTTCCATTCCCATTTGATTTATTTCTTCTGGCCCCATTACCTTGCAACTCATATTGGGTGCAAACTCTTGAGCTAAATGCATTGCTTGCTCGCCCAAATAAGTGGGGGTACAGATATTAGCTGGCATATTCGCTAGATTGCGGGTCAACTCAACGCCTGCTGCAATTGCTTTACCTAGCATTAATCCCTCGCCTTTGGCGGTAGGTAAATAAAAAGTTACAGATTCTAATTGATGAGCTTTTGCTTTTTTCTTTTTAAAATCCAGTAATTGATAGCGTTGATTATCAATTTGCAAAATCATTTGTTCCAATTGCCAGTCTGCGGAGCATTGGGTGAGTTGAGGGAGGTATACGGTTGCACTGCGAACACGTTGTTTAATTAATGCTACTGTAATATCAGTGACTCTTTTTTTAAATTGAGAAGGACTGAATTTAGCTTGCTCGCCACAGTGAATGATTAATAAGGTTCCATGTAGATTATGATGCCATTGTATATCGCCTGCTTCAGATGTTTTTTTAATGAGCCTGCTGATTAGACTATGGTTTTCTTTATCTAAGGCTTGCACTGCATCAGATAGTTCCGCATCAGAAAATACGCCGAGCACAAGACATTCGCTGTCTGATAATGAGAGCTTTTGTGTTAATTCGTAATTCATTTTTTATGTTCCTAATGCTTCGTGTAACCTGGGTGAAGCGCAGCGCCTTCCCTGTCATCCCGAGTATAGCGATGGATGACGTCTTTTGTTTTGTAGTTTACCTAAACTAACGCTGGTTTTAAACAGGCATTTTACAATCTGTTAATGGTTTTGTAGGGACAACAATTTGTACATTAATGCCTTTAATTGTTGGGCTACTTTGGGCCTTTTCAAGATATTCAATCAATGGAACATCAATTACCTTACCATATTCTGACGAAGCTTGCCGAAAATACAATTGTCCTTTATGTTTAATCGCAAACCCTAAATGGGAAATGTTTAATGCAGTGCCAATTTTTTCGCTTAGATTCCAGTTTGGTCTGACAATTTCAATGATTGCACCATGAGGAATTTGCGAAAATAAATACTTATTTGCTTTATTTTTTTCGGGAAAGAGAGCGGTAAAGGGAATGTAAGGAACTTTTTCTGATGCGACTTCCAATTTAGCCCCTTTCTTTTTTAATTCATCTAACCGTTCTTGTTCTTTGACTTTATCCGCATTTTCGAGTCTGATTGTTTGCACCGTTTTATAAGCATACCAATTAGGTTTATTAATCACGGCATCAGCAATTTGAGCTACTGGTTGATTATTTTTATCTTTAATCGTTAATGTAATGTCTTTGAGTATCCCGTTGTATTGATTGTTTTGATTCCAATCTAAGCCTTGGAAATGATTTCGTTGCAGATAAGATACAGTGCCATTTTTATAACGCATATTTTTGATGCATTGTTGAAATGAAGTAAGAGAATTTGCCAAAGCTAAAGATAAAACTGTGTTCACATAAGTATCACAATCAAATGCATCAACACGGTATTGGGGAAACTGATCGTATCGGGCTTTTGGGCCTTCTCCTAAGGAGCCAAGCACATAATGTATACCTAAAAATTGGCTACTAAACCAATCGATCCTGTCTGGCATGGAATTATTCGGCATGCTGCTTAGTCTATGATATAGTTCTTCTATTGAGGAATTGGCCTGTTTTTCTGTAGCGTTTGAGTCAAAAGCATAACTTAAAAAAGAAATGAGGAAACAGGTTACAAAAATCAGATTTTTTAAGGGAGTAAGAGTGTACTTCATCAGTTTTTTCTATCTAAAGCAAAATAATGACTACATCTTAACCCGTTCGGAAGTATGGAGGCAAGAATGCTCAACTTAATCTGGTTAGGGATGATACTGATTTCTGTTGTAGTTGGTGTGATAGAAGGGCGTATTGATGAGGTTGCTCGTGCTGTTACTGAGTCAGCGAAACTTGGCTTTGAAATCGCTCTTGGCTTGGCAGGAATCATGTCCCTATGGCTGGGAATCATGTCTATAGCAAATGAATCAGGCTTGGTTACTTTATTGGGAAAGCTACTTAGACCTATTTTAAGAAGGCTATTTCCTGATATTCCCATAGATCATCCCGCAATGGGGGCTATGACCTTGAATATCGCCGCAAACATGCTGGGACTTGCCAATGCAGCAACTCCATTTGGATTGCAAGCGATGAAAGAGTTACAAACGCTGAACCAACATGCAAAAATTGCAACCAATTCTATGTGTACTTTTCTAGCAATTAATACTTCGAGCGTACAATTAATCCCTGCTACTGCTATCGCTTATCTGGCAGCAAACGGCAGCACTAATCCAAGTAGTGTCATTGTCAGCTCTTTAATCGCGACAATCATTTCTACTCTAGTTGCCATTATTTCCGTAAAACAATTAGCAAAATTATCCATATTTCGTGTTGGAAGGAAAGACAGCTTATGAGTGGATTTGCGAATCAATTGTCCAATTGGATGCTTTTAATTTTTATTGTAGGCATTCCTTTATATGCCGCAGCAGTAAAAAAAATTAATGTTTTTGACGCATTTATTGTTGGTGCCAAACAAGGATTTGATACGATTTTGAGTATTGTGCCCTACTTAATCGCCATGATAGTGGCTATAGGCATGCTACGTGCTTCAGGTTTTTTTGGTTTACTAGCAAAATTGCTTGCCCCTCTTCTCGCTATGATTGGCATGCCTCCAGAAGTATTGCCATTGGCTTTAATTCGTCCTTTTTCTGGAAGTGCTTCAACAGGAATGATGGCAGAACTGGTTCATCAATATGGTGGTGACTCGCTCATATCTAAAATTGCAGCAACGATGATGGGAAGCACAGAAACAACATTCTATGTGATCGCTGTTTATTTTGGTTCTATAGGAATTCGGCGGACACGACATGCGATACCCGCAGGCTTATTAGCAGATCTAGCAGGAATCATTGCCTCTGTGATGGTGTGTCGTTATTTATTTGGATGAACTTTCCTAAGTCTGTCACTGATGTTAACTTAAACTTGTAGCCCGGTTGTTTACAACTGGGAAGAGTTTGCAAAGATTAATCCCAGTTGCAAACAAGCAAGCTACTTTTTTAAAATTCCTATAGAAAGGTTATGGGGCTACCACAAGGTATGGAATTTCATACAAATTCGCATTCGCGCGTACGGAATTAACAATTATCCAATTTTTGTTTTTTTCTTCCCTTTGCTTTTATCTTTACTGGCGTAACTTGTTTTTTCAAGTGATTTCAAGTGAGCAAACACATGACGTACCTTCGCTTTAAATTGAGCCATTTCTCGCGCAGGAACTGGAGAAGATGTAGGCAGGTAGGTTGTTGTTGGATTTCTTGGTTGATTATGAACATGAAGCTCATAATGACAATGAGGACCTGTAGCAAGGCCTGTTTGACCAACATAACCTATCACTTGACCTCGTTTGATTCTACTGCCTTTGGATAGTCCTTTTGCAAATCGAAGCATGTGTCCATATAGTGTGCTATAGGTTTTATCGTGTTTGATTTCAATCATATTGCCATAGCCATTGTGTCTACCGATATTGGTAATGGTTCCATCACCGACTGATTGAATTGGTGTGCCAATGGGGGCAGCCAGATCAATACCTTTATGTGCTCTTTTATAGTGCAATATCGGATGGTATCTTGTAGAAGTAAAGGTTGAGCTGATATGGCTAAACTTAATAGGATAGCGTGAAAAAGCTTTCTTAAAGCTTTCGCCTTTAGGAGTATAGTAATCACGGTTGCCATTCCTGCTAATATGTCGCACTGCCTGTGCAGTTTTTCCCTGATTGGTGTAACTTACAGCAACAATATCTCCAATGCCTACCATTTTGCCTTCTACATGAAGACTGTCATAGGCTATAGCGAAACGATCACCACTACGAACTGAACGTGAGAAGTCTATTTCTTTACGTAAAACCGCAGTCATTTGTTGAATTAGCTTTCTAGGAATGCCTAAGCGTTGCGCCGTAGAATATAACGAACCTGTAACGACACCGGTTACATAACGCTCTTGGGTTTTTACTTTTTTGGAATCTATTTTTGTTTTATAGACTGCCCCATCTCTATAGACGGTTAGTGTTTGGATGTTATTCATTGGAATAACTAATTTTTCCAACTTGTTTTTATTAATTAAAAATCTCAGTTCCTGGCTTGGTTTTATTGCAGTAAGTGCTTTTGCATAAGGGTTCTTCTGCATTACCAGGTGTAAATTTTGTGCTGTTAATCCAAGGCGCTTAAAGATGGTTGCCATGGAGTCGCCTGATCTGGGTTTAATGGTTTGCCATTCATTGTCTTTGACGATGTTTTTAACCGGTTTAATCGTTTTGATAGCACTTGCAACGACTGTTTTAGCCGTTTCTTTGGCAAGTTCAGGTTTAGACTCTTCAGCAATTTCCTCTTCTACATTCTGATATGCATTTTCTTGATAGGTTTCGTCTTGATATTCTTCGGAATCATCCCCATCAACATCAGGTAAGGAAATAGATTGGGTTGTAGATCCTTGATGCGTGTTATGTGAAAATTTTTTTACAAGAAAATAGGGGAGTGAAAAAGCAATAATTAAGGCAAAACCCATTAATACCTTAGATGGCTTAGATTTTTTATTTTTATTTGTCTTTCGCTTTTCGATATATATATAAGGTTTCTTATCCATCGTTTGCCTATACATTGCCATCCGGAACTATGCTATTGTCTGCATTTATTAAATTTTCGGGTGACAAATTATTTTAAATCACCTTTTAGGTATGGCAGGAAATTGCCAACCGGGCTAAGATACTCGGTGTGAGAAGATAGGTCAATCATTTATAAAGGTTTTGATGTCATGATAGTTGAAGATTCAGTATGTGCCGAGCTAGTAAGAGGCTGTGAGGAGGTGCTTCCGCAGCATGAGTTGGAAAAAAAATTACAAAAAGGGACTACCTTAAAAATAAAAGCAGGGTTTGATCCAACTGCACCTGATTTGCATTTAGGACATACTGTATTACTTAATAAGTTAAGGCAATTTCAGCAATACGGCCATGAGGTCATTTTTTTAATTGGTGATTTTACGGCGATGATCGGTGATCCGACAGGAAAAAATGTTACCCGCCTACCTCTTAGTCAAGAAACAGTTATTGAAAATGCAAAGACATATCAAGAGCAGGTTTTTAAAATTTTAGATCCACTTAAAACACGAGTTGCATTTAACTCCCAATGGCTTGCTCAGTTTAGTGCTGTAGATTTAATCCGTTTAGCTGCGACACACACAGTCGCGCGTATGCTAGAGAGAGATGATTTTAACAAGCGCTATACAACTGGTCAGCCAATTGCTATTCATGAGTTCTTATATCCCTTACTTCAGGGATATGATTCAGTGGCACTCAAAGCGGATGTTGAGCTTGGTGGTTCAGATCAGAAATTTAATTTATTAATGGGGCGTGAGTTACAAAAACATTATGGGCTTGAACCGCAAGTTGTGATGATGACTCCATTAATTGAAGGCTTAGATGGGGTGAAAAAAATGTCTAAGTCACTTGATAACTATATTGGTATTAATGAGCCCGCAGCCGATATGTTTGGCAAAATTATGTCTGTATCCGATGAACTTATGTGGCGATACATTGATTTACTTAGTTTTAAAACGGGAAAAGAAATAAAGGCTTTAAAGAGCTCTGTAATTCAAGGAGCGAATCCTAGAGACATAAAAATTGATTTTGCTAAGGAAATAGTGGCGCGTTTCCATGATCAAAATCAGGCGGAACGTGCTCATATAGAATTTATAGAACGTTTTCAGAAAGGAGCTATTCCAGAAGATCTAGAAGAGCAAACTATAACTATGGACGAGCCGCTCTCATTGGCCCAGCTATTAAAGCAAATGAATTTAACTCAAAGTACTTCAGAGGCGATACGTTTAGTGAAGCAAGGAGCGGTTAAAATCAATGGTGATAAAGCCGAAGACCCTGCACTTGCATTACCAGCTGGACAAGTCTATATAATACAAGTTGGCAAGCGTAGAATTGCCAAGCTGCTTTTACAATAAACAGAGTGTTATCATTTTTTTAAAAAAAATGAAAAAAGTGTTTGACATAGGTGCCGAAATCA